>CALVVB010000004.1 GCA_944363735.1 uncultured Bacilli bacterium
ATCTCTAACAGTTCACTATCTATTTTCATATTCTCAATTAATGATAACAATTCATCTTCTGCAGTATATTGATTTAGTCTATCAAGTTCACTTTGAATCTTCTCTGCTTGCCTTAAAAGTTTATTTTGTTCTAGTTCACTTGCATTACTTAGTTTTTCATAAATAACATTTAATTCTTGTTCTAACACTTCAATTGGTCTTCCACTATATAAATAATCTAAGACATTTTTCTCTTTATCAGTAAAATTAATCTCTTGAGGAAGATAACCTATCTTTTTATTATTTACAGTTACTTTACCAGCATCTAAAAACTCTTCTTTCAAGATAATTTTAAATAGAGTTGTCTTTCCTGCACCATTTACACCAACAACACCTACTTTATCATCATCTTCTATTAAAAAGGAAGCATCATCATAGATGATTTCACTACCAAATGCTAGATACATATTTTGTCCCTTCATCATGTCACCTTCTTTAGATAGATTAATCTTAACATAAAATAGTTAGCATTTCCATACTAACTATTTCTAATTACAATATCACAAGTATTTTTCGACATAACTATTGTAGCAATCAATAAAATCTTGTATAAATTTCTGAATGAATATACTATTAATACAATAATTAAATTAAATTTCTAAATATTTCAGTAATATTTTTCATATTTTCTTCTGTTGACATTATTGTTATTAAAATATCCTTATCTTTATTAACTATTATGTATTGTCCATTAGCACCATCTCTAAATATAAAACCATCACGTGATATAAAAACATAATACCCTATTCCTATTTTAGGAAACAATCTATCTTTTTTATAAGCACTTGGTGTTTCTAATTGCAATTTAGTTACTTCATTCATCCAATACTTAGAAATTACCTCTACTCCGTTAAATCTTCCATCATTTAATAATAATTTCCCTATCTTGTGAAAATCACTATGTTTTAAATATAAACCTGTCGCTCCTGGACAATAAATTCCATAATTATCCCATTTAAATTCTAAAATTTTCAACTTTTTAAATATATTCTCATTTATAAAATCTTTCAAATTTATATTAAATGCTTCTTGAAAAAATACTGACAATACAAATGGTTCTACGTTGTTATAAGCATATCTTTCATTAGGCTCATAAGGAATATCATAATTTAAAGCATAATCAAGTAATTTATTTTCATCAATATTCTCTATATATTTTTCAGACATCATTTGAGATTCATAACCTGTTGTATGAGTCAATAAAGTCCTTATTGTCCATTTTTTAATTTTTTGTAAATTATCTTCATTTCGAATATCTACTATTTTCTCTATTACAGGGTAAATTTCAGTATCTAAGGATATTGCTTTTCCACTAACTTTCATCTTTCTATCAATAGCAATTCCAATAGCCATTGACACTAGTAATTTTGAGCAACTCCTTAACTCATGCAATTTATTATCTCTATATATAATTTTTTCAATTTCTTCGTTTTGTTCAATATAAATACTATCAATATTAAGGCTAGGTAAAGTTTTAGATAATTTTTCAATATTGTTTTTTAACTCATCTATATTAATAATCTTTTCCATATGCAATCTCCATAAAAATTAATTCTCCTCTAAAAAATATTTAGCCATTCTTTCATAATTATCTTGACTATTTAGACAAGTATCTATTAAATAGCCTTTTTCATTATGAAGTTGATATTCTTTAATTCCTCTAATATAAAAATCTTTATTTCTATCTTCAATATAAAATGGCATTATATCATTATATAAACATTCTCTAAACATAATCATTCTGCCAACTCTACCATTGCCATCTTGAAAAGGATGAATATGCTCAAACTTAACATGAAATTCTATTATATCTTCTAATTTTTTATTTTCTATACTATTATACCAATCTAACAAACTTTTCATATCTTTACTAACATCTTTTGGTAAACTTGTTGTAATATTACCAACAAAATTCTTTTTCTTCTTATATTCACCTACATTAAACCATTCTTTTTCACTATCAGTTAGAGTTCCATCTTTTAAAATAAAATGATATTTCTTAATCATATCTTCATCAAGAGGATTATCTAATGTATCTAACATATATTTAAATAATGTAAAATGATTTTTAGTTTCTGTAGCATCTTTTAAAACTATTACTTTATCATTGTTTGCTAAAATAGTACCACTTTCAAAAATACTAGCAGTCTCATCAGGAGTTATAGTAGATCCTTCTATATGATTAGTATTATATGCAAAGTCAATTTGTGTTTTATGATACAAATTACCTGGCAAATTTATTTTTCTTTGTTCTATTAAAGCTTTTTTTACATCACTTACTTGCATAAATAAACCTCCTAAACATATTATTTATAATTATATTTTATCAAATTATTGAAAAAAAGTCTTTAGTTAAGGTGATTAAATTAGACTTTTAACATTCATTTTATTTATATTATTTCACTTATAATCTTTATACCCTTCTGTTTTATAATCATTACATTTTATATAAAGCTTATAATCTATACCACAATCTTCCACTGCAAATGTTTTTGCATACCCATCACAATATGATTTTCCTGAAGTATCTAGCATATCTTCTTTTTTTAAATAACCATTATTAATTAAATGATCAGCAGTTATAGTCATTTCTTTAGTAATATTCTCTTCACAGTGTCTTTTACTATTACCAGTAGCATCCAAATTCCATATTACAGCTTCTTCAAATGCATCTTTTATTTCATTATATCTTTCTTTAGCATTATTAAAGTTAAATGTCATATAAATACTTAATAATATAATAACAATTACAACAAATATAATTAAAATTAATATCTTTCTCTTCATAACACACCTCTCATATTTATAATTATAACTATTATATCATACTAATCCTTATTTAACTCTTCACTCAATTTACTTGTAATACCCCGTGGACTTCTAACAGATTTAACACCACAGCTTTTTAATCTTTCAAAAGTAAACTCATTGTCATTATATCTTTTAATTAGTTTTAACATCATAACATCTTCATCTAAAGAAATAACTACACACTTAAACATAATATAAGCATAAGGCTCTGTAATATAGATGTAAACAATATCATTAATCATAAAGTTATGTGACTTTCTCCAAGTAATAGTATCTTTATCATTAAAAGAATTAACAATATCATAATACTTTGGATTAGCAGGAATAATCCATTCTTTTTTTCTATTAGATAAATCATAACTAATATCTATTAGATTCATAACTTTTTCATTAGATAAAGTATTATCTAAAGTAATGCTAACCCAACTCTTTTTACTCATGTGATATGCTGGATAAATACCTTCTTTATTTAAATAAGTATTAACTAAATCATCTAACTTTACATTTAACACTTCAACTTTTCCACTCTCATTAAGATTAAGGTTACTTCTATCTATATTCATAATAACCCCAAACCACTTATTACTACTTTTATTTCTAAATATTCCATAATTAGGATTAGACTCCCATAAGAATTCTTGCAAGACATTATATTTTTCTTTAATTAAATTACTAACTTCATTAGACTGTTTATAAATAAAATATTCTTCAGTATAACAATTATTGGCGATAGATTCTAGTACTTTAATATACTCATCTTTTACTCTATTAACAAAATCTCCTTTAACAATTTCAAGACGAAAGTTAGTATATTCATAGTCTCCATCTAGGTCATAAACTTTACCTATAATATTACCTTTACTATTAATAGTAATATCGACTCTAAAAATATCATCCATAATTAATTTAGAATATTTATAAATATTGTTTTCTAATGTAAAACCATAAGGAATTAATTTATCTTTATTTAGTTTTCTCTTTTTAAAAACTTCATCTTCTAACACAATAGTTCCTCCTAATAAATTTATTATATAACAAAAAAGTTCTAAGTAAAACCTAGACCTTTATTAACTTATCTATAAATTCATTACAATCTTCCTTTATAAGAATAGATTTATCTTCTATTTCAAAAGTTGTATCAGAATATCTATCATTTACGCTTAATACATCTCTTGTTAAAATTAAAAAATAGAAAATCAATAAACTATTTATGTTTATTTTTTTCTACAAACTGTTCTACTCTCATATGAAGATTATATTTATCTCTAAGCTTAGCAATCTCTTTCATCATTTCTGTTTTATGATGTTTATCTAAGACTTCTTCATTTTCCCATCTATCTATTAATAGAACTGTCTCTTCATCATCCATTGGAAAGAAATACTCATACTTTAAATTACCTTCTTCATTTCTTATTCTCTCTACAAGACCACTTTCTACCATTTCTTTAGCAAAGGCTTTTGCACTACCATTCTTACCTGTATAATATATATTTATTGTTAAACTCATTATTATTCCTCCTTTAGTTCATTAATATCTATAGTTAAAATAGAATCTTTATTTTCGTCTAACATACAGACCAATTTATTATCATCCCAACATTTAAAATCAATATCACAGCCTAGTTCATAATATTTTGAAGGTAAATTAAGCCAATTCCTAGACTCTACTATTTCCATAGGTTTAGTAAAATCTAAAACAATTAATGAATATGGAGTTCCCCAGTAACAACCACTAACTACTAACAAGTTACTATTAATATTATAATTAACATCACACCAAATAAAAGTTTCTTTATTATCTAAATAAGATTCACTTGGTATATAATTAATACATTCTAATGTCTTTAAGTTTAAAACACTATAACCATATAAATCTATAGAAAATAACAAATATTTATTACCATCAGAATGTTTTATAATAGTAGCATATCTAGATATATTATAAATATTTTTCCATTCATAAATCATTTTTTCATCTTTATATAATCTACATATTTCCCCATCTTTGTTACTATCTATATCTTTATAGTAATAATATTTTATAGAATATTCATCATCTAACTCTACTTCATTTGTTGGCTTTAATAAATTACATTTAGTATAAACTAATTTATCTAACTCCTTAATTAACTGATTATATTCTTCACTACCATAAAAGTTCATATTAATTACCTCGATCTTTCCAAAATTTATAAATAATACTAGCAAGTTCTTTCGGATTATCTACATTAACTTCGTGAGAAGAATTATTTATAGTTTTAAAAGAGCTATTATTAATAAATTTATTTAATAATTTTGCACTTTCCATGTTTTGACTATCTTTAACACCACATAAAATCAAAGTTTTACAAGTTATTTTATCTAAATTACTAGTTATATCTAAATTACTCATAGAATTAACAAGAGAAATAAAATCTTTCTTCTTACAACCAATTTTCTCAAAAGTAGATCTAGGCATTATCTTAAATATTAAGCCTTGAACCTTAAAAAGAAACTTATGTATTTTATAAGGTGTTCCAATTAATATAAGAGAATTTACTTTATCAGGAAACTCTTTTGCATAGTGTAAAGCAAGTATACCCCCAAGAGAAAGGCCACATAGATTTAATTTTTCATCAAATCCATTACAATAATTAACAAACTGTTTATATAAAGTATCATAATCTGATGTAATATCTTTTAGCATTGAATATAAACTAGGAGTTTCTACCTTTATATTATTACTTTTTAACTCTTCTTCTACTTTATTCCAACTTACTTCGTTTTGTCCTAATCCGTGTATTAAAATATTTTTCATTACATCAATTCCTTCATTACTAATTATTATCTTGTAAAAGCCAATCAACTACATTTATTTTAGTTATTCCATCATAGTCTGACTCTAAATCCATATCTAATGTTAATAAATATTTAGGATAATGATCACCAGTTTTTTGTAATGAACGTAATTCTCTTTGTAATACTTTCTCATCCCGAACTGTTAAAGCTACTTGAAAATATTTTAAGCCATCACGAGATTCAGCGACAAAATCAACTTCTAAGTAATCAACTTTACCAACATATACTCTATAACCTCTTCTTAATAGTTCAAGATATACTATATTTTCAAGAATATGTCCCATATCGCTATCTGCTTTCTTACCTAATAAATAACTTCTTAATCCTTGATCTACTACATAGTATTTATAATCTCTAGCTAGTAAGTTTTTACCTTTAACATCAAATCTTTCAGCTTTATATATTAAAAAGCTCTCTATAAAAGCAGTTATATACTTTTCAACAGTATGATTACTAGTACTAATTCCTTTACTAGTTAAAGTATCACTTATTTTTTTAGTTGATATAGGGCTACCAATACTATCAAAAATAAACTTTAACACGCTTTCTAAAAGCATTTTATCATTGATATTATTTCTAGCCATAATATCTTTATAAACGATAGTAGAAAAAATTCCATCTAAATATTTATCTAAATCATTAGGATTAGATTTTATAATACTAATATTTCCAGGCATTCCACCATTTCTCATATAGTTTAAAAATAATTGTTGATAATTATTATCATCAAAAGCAGATACATACTCTTTAAATGATAATGGTAACATTTTAATTTCTATATATCTACCTGATAATAAAGTCGCAAGTTCTCCTGATAATAAATAAGCATTAGACCCAGTAATATATACATCTACATTTTTCTTTATATATAAACTATCAACAGCCTTTTGAAACATAGGTACATTTTGAACTTCATCCAAAAAGACATAATATTGATTTTTAGAATCTATTTTTTCTTTTATATAATCATATAGTTGTTTATAGTCTTCAAAATTATAATCAGCATCTTCTAAATTTAAAGATATTATTTGTTCATTACTAATACCAGTACTCTTTAAATAATCTATAAATAATTGAAACAAAGTAGATTTACCACATCTTCTTATACCAGTAATAACTTTTATTAAATCTTTGTCTTTCCATCTTTTTAATTCTTCAAGATATTCTGTTCTTTCTATCATAGTTTTTCACCTCTACTATGAGTATACATTAAAAAATATACAAAGTCAAATTATGGAAATATTGTTCCAAAACTCTTACGTTTTATTATCTTCTGGAACTTGTAATTTGAATAAAACTATATCTTAAACATAATAAATAATTTCTTTATTTAAAGATTTAGCATACTCTATTTCACTTTTAGTGCTATTACCAATATAACCATCTACATTAACAACTAAAATAGCATCACTTAACTTTATTTTTTCTTTATGCATTTTATCGATTATTAAAGCTTCTTCTTTGCTATAATCATCTTTACTAGATCTTGATAATTCATTAGGCATTAATACACAATTACCTTCTAAAGTTAATTTTTCTGCTATATCTATCATCTCTTTTTTAAATCTATAACTACCACATACTGTTATTACTTTCATATTTACTCACAACTGCCTCCATTATCTTCAAAATACTTTTCTATATTTTCTACACTATGCTCTATATTAGCATAATCTGTAATATCTTTTAAATAGATTTCCATATCTTTATTACACTCCATACATTCAAAATAATTATCTTCTCCAATTGTAATCAAATAATTATTATCTCCAATAGAACAATTTAAATCAGCAGATATTATCTCTGTCGTTGTCCTTTGCTCATTAGGAAAAACAGTAAATAAAATTAATGCAATGACAAAAAGTATTACATATATTATTGATAAGATTCCTATTACTTTTAAAATTTTAATTATAATACCTGCTAACTTTTCTGTATTACTAACTTTAGCTTCTAAAACATTTTTAATATCATTATCAGTTAATTCATCTAAACTAACATTAAATACTTTAGATAATTCTTTCGCTTGTTTAATATCAGGAGCTGTCTCACCTAACTCCCATTTAGATATTGTTTGCCTACTAACTCCTATCTTTTCTGCTAATGCTTCTTGAGAAAGATTGTTTTTCTTTCTCAATTCTAATATTTTATTTCCTATTTCCATTTTTTTCACCTCATTTAAAAGTATATAATCTTAAAGCTTTTTAATCTAGCAATATATAATGCTTTTCTTTTAGGAGTAGGAATACCATAAAAATCAAATAGGTTTCGCATATATTTTGCCATTGCTATAGCATTTTCTTTATCTTCATTCTTTTCAAAAAGTTTTTTTATTTCTAAGTATTTATCCATCATAATCCCACTTTCAAATTAATATTAATTATTACCAACATCATTATTAATATAATTATCAAAATATTTAAACATATCAGTCATTATATTCTTACCTATTTCATTTGTTTTATTAGAATCCATAATAATATTATATATCTCATCTTGTGTCATAGTTTGAAAAAGATATCTTACAGCAAGATAAGATAATTTATATAAATCATAATTATCATTTCTAAAATCATTTCCGTGTTTTATTCCTTTTAATTCTGGAATATATTTTGTTTCCTTTTTTACTTTATTATAAAACTTAACAAATTCATTAAAGTCTTGTTCTAAATAATCATATTCTCCTGATAAATTTTGAGCTAGTCCCTCATCAAACCAAACAACTCTGAAATTAGAACTTCCACTAACACAATTATTAAGATAAATAATATGAACAAGTTCGTGAATTGGAGTAGATATTCTTCTTCTATAAACTTTATCAGAAATATATTCATTTTTATTATCTTTTAGAGCATATATACCATTTTTATCTTTTCTTAATTCAACAAATTGATTACACATACCTTTATCATAAGTGCCAACTGCATAATCAGGTAATGTATTGTTTCCATTTCTTAAATCGTTTATAACAAAACTTCTAAACTTTTTAATATCATCAAACAAATTAATTTGATATTTACTATAACTTTTTAAATGATAAAAGTTAAATACTTTCTCACATTGCTTATAAAAATAACTGACAATATCATCTACAATAAACTTTAAACTGTCTGGTGCACATATTTTTAATTTATCATCCTCATATTGTATTTTTTCTACCATAACTTTCTCCCTGAATTAAAATCTATTATTTATTTTTCTTTATATAGTTTTATCCAACCTATATCTAACCAAAATTTCACTTCATCATATGCTGATAACTCTTCAGACGGCATATTTAAAATATAGATATCTATATTTTTATTATGAATTAAATTTAGAATTACAACATAAGTTAACTCTGCAATAGCACTAGCACCTATATAACCTTTAATTCCATTTTTTTCTTCATTCATTAGAAAAAACACATCAGTATTTTCTAAAGCATTATAAAAGTTTTTATATACTATAGGTAATTCTTCTGTATATTTATCTTGTTCAATTAATCTTGGGTAATCTAATATTTCATAATTTTGCTTTTTAAAATAATCTAACCAGTAATTAACTTTATCTTGTAATTTACTACTTACTGAAATAACAATTTTTTTCATAAACTTCATCTCACTTTCAAAATATAATTATATTAATCTATCTTATAAATATAATTCTCTTTTCTTGGTTTTTCCTTCACTTCCATATCAGGATAGCCTAATATACAGTTACCTATTCCTTCATAGTCTCCAGTAATTCCTAAAGACTTTAATATTTCTTTTCCCTCTTCTGTTTCAAACTCTTCTTTTTGCTCGATGTATCCAACAGCTACCAAGTCCTAAAGAACTTGCCGCTAGCATCATATTTTCCATAACTAAACTTCCATCATAAATATATGTAGGAACTGTCTTATCTGCTAGTACGACAATAACAACAGGTGCGCCATAAAAAGGATCAGTATCTACTCCCATAATCTTAGCATTTAATTTAGATAGTTTATCTCTGACCTCTTTATTAGTAATAGCAATTATTATAGGAGACTGTCTATTCATACCAGATGGTGCATAAGTACCTGCTTTTAACACTTCATCAATTAAATCATCAGGAACCATATCACTTTTATATTTCTTTATACTTCTTCTTTCTACTAGATTTTTAATAACTTCATTCATAAGTAATTCCTCCTACTTTAAGTATAGCATTTATTCCAAAAGAAAAATAGTAGTTTAAATTACTATTTATCACAATAAATCTTATCTAATTCTTCTTCTATATCTTTGATAGTTTTCTTTAACTTTTCAATATCAGAGCTATCATTACTTATATCTTTATTATCAATTTTACTAGCATCAATTGTAATTTGTTGAGAAGCATATGTTTGCATAGTAAGACCAACTAATTGTAACCAGTTTCCAATACTATCCTGCTCTTCTAAAGACAACTTTTGTGATAGTATTAAACCTATTAAAAAGGCCGATGTCGCAAAACTATTAGGTTCAATATTAAAAAATATTCTTTCCATAAGTATCACTACCTATTAAAATTATTAATCTTTATAGTATATGCAAAATATTAATTTGTGTATTTCTTATAAAATGAACAGTCTTTATCGTGTGAATTAATAATACCTATCGCCTGTAAATAAGAATAAATAATAGTACTTCCTACAAACTTCATACCTCTTTTCTTTAGATCTCTCGATATAACATCAGATAAAATATTAGTAGTCTTACCTACTTCATATATAATTTTATCTTTAGTAAATACTTTTAAATAGTTATAAAAACTGCCATATTCATTCTTTATATCTCTAAAAATAATAGCATTACTTATACTAGCTTTTATCTTTAATCTATTTCTAATAATATCTTTATTCTCTAACAACTCTTTAATCTTTTCATTACTATAAGAACAAACTTTATCTAACTCAAAATTATCATAGTCTTTTCTAAAACTCTCTCTTTTATTTAAAACACATTCCCAAGATAGTCCTGCCTGAAATGATTCTAATATTAACATTTCAAACAAATATTTATCATCAAAATTAGGTACTCCCCACTCTTCATCGTGATATTTAATGTATATTGGATTATTTAAGTTACACCATTTACATCTTTTCATAATGCTGTTCCTTTCTTTGGAATAAATAACTTTTCCATATTAACTTTTTCGTGTTTTAATAAATATACTTTCTTATCAATACCACCAGCATATCCTGTTAAACTACCATTTGTTCCTACTACTCTATGACATGGTATGATTATGGAAATAGGATTATGGCCAACTGCTCCTCCAACCGCTTGACTAGACATTTTTTTAAGTCCTTTTTGTTTAGCGATGGTATCTGCAATATCTTTATAAGTTATAACTTCTCCATAAGGTATTTCGCAAAGTATTTTCCATACTCTTTTTCTAAAATCACTACCTAAAGGACTTAAATCAAGTTCATCTATACTAGGTTTTTCCCCTTTGAAATATCTATCTAACCAATATTTAGTTTTTTCTAATATCTCTTTTTCTTCTTCTTTTATTTCATCTTTCAAATCAGAAAGATAATACTTCTCTTCTTCTATCCATAAACCTATTAATTTATTATTTTTGGAAGCTAGTAAAATATCTCCAAGTGGAGATTTATAATGTGTAGTGTAAATCATTTAAATCATTCCTTAAAAATTATATTACCTAATTAAACAACAATGGTATATTTCCATACAATATTACTCTCAATATTCCTATAATTAATAAATGTAGTGGATAATATAGATAGAAAAACCATTTTAACCATTGTACTTTTCCCTTTTTACCATTATATCCTTTTAATAGAGGATATACCAATATTACAAATAATTGAATAATACCATATACTTTATTTACAAATATAAATGATACTAAAGCATAAATAGAAGTCCAAAACATCATACTATTCATCTTTTTACTTAAATTATTTCTATTCTCATACATAGAAAGTATAATCATTAGTCCTATACAACTCCAATCTGATGAGAAAGTAATAACATTTAATAAAATAACTAACAGCCATTTTTGCCATTCTTTTAAATTGCTTTTACCATATACAATATAAAGAGCAACTACAGACCAAGCAAGGGTCCACATAATACTTGTTTGATTAAAGATATTACCTGTACTAAAAGGTATGTAATTTATCCCAAATGCAAAACAATATGCAAAATGAGATAAGAAAGCAAAGATAAATAATCTTATAATATATTTTTTTAAGTTTTTAGTATAATAAAAACCTTCACAGATAAAGAAAAACATGATAGGTGCAGTTAATCTTCCAATTATATGACAAATATTAGAAATCATACTATTAGGCATACCAGGATATAATAAATCTGCAATATGATCTATTGTCATTGCTATTATTGCTATTAATTTTAAATGATTAGAATTAAGTTTTTTCATACTTTTACCTCTATAAATTTATAGTTTATAACCTTGTTTAAACAATTATATCATACTTTAACAAATAAAAGTAGAGCCATAAGGCTCCTTAAATATGTAATTTATTTACCAACTTACTCATAAAGTCCATTTTTACTTTTAAAATAATCTTCTATATTTTCTGAAAACTTTAATTTTTCTTTCTAGTTAAAAAAATTCCACTAATTAATCCAATAATGATAATTGGTACTATTCTAATAAATAACCATTCAAAAGAATGAAATGCAACTCCTAAAACAGCATTTTCAGGATTATTATAATCCCAATTTAAGTATGGACTATTTAATGAAACTAAAGCTATGAAAATAATTATTATAATTATACACAATGATATTAGAAGACAATGAGTTATTTTTCTTTTTTCCCTTTTTCTTTGTGATAATTGTAAGTTTATTATTTCTAATTTTTCAGAAATTGCTTTTAAATCATCTGTTTTAGATTCAGCGATATTTTCTCCAAGTAATGTGCTTACAGGGATTTCAAAAATCTCTGAAATTGAGATTAACATTTCTGCATCTGGAACTGATAAGCCTTGTTCCCATTTAGAAATTGTTTGTCTAACGACATTCAATTTTACTGCAAGTTCTTCTTGTGAAAATCCTTTTGACTTTCTTATTGCTTTAATGTTATTTTTTAACATTTTACAACTCCTTTCTTCACAAGTATTATATAAAGAACAGTCCGTTGCTACAAGCAATGCTTATTAACATTTGGAATTTATCCTAATAAATTACTATTTGTTATTTAGATAATTATATCATTAAAAATCAAATGATTAAATTGAAGATTTTCACTTTCTAAAATTTGTTTAAGAAAACTAGGTCTAATATCATAATTATTTACTTCTTTTAAATCTATCCACTTGAAATCTAATTTTATTTTATGACCTTTATCATTTTCAGTAATAGTAAAATTATTAGTATCTATATTTTCAATAGGACTCATTAAATAATAGAAAGATATTTCATGCACTTTTTTTGAATATTTATTTATAAAGTAATTTTCTACTACACCTAAATATTTACTAATATTAAACTTTTTACCTACTTCTTCTAACAATTCACGTTTAACTGCATCCTCTGTTGTTTCACCTAATTCTACATAACCTCCAGGTAAACAAAGAAAACCGCTATCATCCATATCAACTAATAAAAGTTTATTGTTTTTAATAATTAGTCCAGACACTCTAAACTTAAAATTATAATCATCTGTTTTGATTTTTATACTTTTTTTCATCTAACCACCCGTCTTTTTTATATAACTTCTTTCGAATTAGGCAAATACTTTTTTTGTTATTCATTAAAAATCAATACTCTATATTCACTCTATCTCATAAATTATTACTATCATTTATAATTATACAATTAAATACAAAAAAAGTGGAGCCTTATGGCTCCTTCAGGGGGAAATATTAATATCAGTTCGTAACAATTTAATAATTAGTTAAAGTCTTATATTATAAGGCTTTTTCATTTTCTTAAATTTACTAAAGTTTATAAAAATAACTTAATTTTCTGAATTTAGTATCTAGATTTGGTATCTGGAAATCTAATATAACAATTACTCAATACTTCAATATATAATAATCAGAAATAATCTTATTCTAAATCCAATTGTGATATTATTCGTTTCCTTTTTCTAGGATTTGCTAAAGCATTTAATTCTTTAACAGTTTGATCTATTACTTTTTTTTCTTCCTCTGACAAAGTTCCATAATTTGTTATTTCCAATTGTTCTCCATCATATAATTTATCAGCAAACTCTATATAATCAAATTTTTCTTTTGTTTCGTCATTTATAAAATTCACCGAATTTCCATTCTTTTCAATTTTATATTTCATCATTTTCCTCCTTATATGTTTTTATGTTGTATTTTTTAAATCTTTTCTTTATAGACTTCTTTCCACCATCAGTTATATCAGCAATAATATCCAAACATTTTTTATCAAATATTTTGTTTTCTATATAATTAGACCTAATAGTAATATTGTCGCCATTTGCTCTGCAATATATTATATTTTCTGCATCTGCTAAAACTGGAATGGTTGCATTATGGCTAACAATAATAATTTGCTTCTTAGTTTTTGACTTTTTTATATCATTTATTAGTTTATTATTTATATATTTATTGGCTAAATTATCTTCTGGTTGGTCAATTATTAATGGTGCCTCATCTTTACCGTATTGCAAAATCAACTCTGTTAAAACTGCTGTTTTCCATCCAGGACTTAACTCTTCCCATTTTCTTTTATCAGAAGTAATTATTTTATAATCATATTTGTTGGACGAAGTAAATTTAGAAAAAATCTTTTGTTTAAAAACATCATAGTTATCAATTTTATATGATTTATTCAACTTATCCAAAAACAAATCGGATGGTTTTATTTTTTCAAAATCAGTTATCTTATTATCGTTTTTTAAAAAATCATTGATATAATCTATGATATTGTTTTTTGTTATTTCCAACTTGTTTTCAATAAATAATTGATGACCAGAAATAATTATAGGCTTTGATTGTACCTTATAAGAAAATTTGGCTAATTCATTTAAAGCTTTATCAAATTTTTTTCTTTCCTCTAAATATTTTGATATATATAATAGTGCTTTCTCATAATTACTATTTTTTGTTTTTATCTCATTATCATCATATTTGTAATTTTCGTCGAATTCTGTTTTATGTTTTTTTATTATTTTCCTAATATATTTTTCAAAATAACTCTTTTTATATGCAGTATCTAGTTTTTGTTTAATAGATTCTATTTCTTCTTTTATATCTTCTATATAAATATTAGTTTTGCTAAATTTATATATTTCATCTAAATAATCTTGATGCTTTTCATATTCATCTTCATTATAATCTAACTTATCAATAATATTTTCCTTTGGAAATAGTTTTTCTAGTGGATTTTCTCGTTTACTCTTAAACAAAATTAAATTATCTAAATTAGTTAATGCCATTAAATTATTTTGGTAAACTTCTATTAGTTCAACGGCATTAAGGAGATTTGCTAATACATTATGAAGTTTATTTAATTTATCAGAAGTTTTTCGTTTAGATTGTTCAGTGGGTCCAAACATCTGCTTTATTAAAGGAATATCCTCGATTTTATTTTTATTTGCAACATCTGATATAAAATTTTGATTTATATAATATGGAACAAAACCAACAGGATTATCAACCACCAATCCATCAAAGTCATATTTTACTGAATAATCAATCTTACCTAGTTTAGGATTTATTTCTTTTACAAGAGTATCAACTAATAAACTCTTACCAGATGATGATTCTCCAATAATAACATTTAATCCCTGTTTAAAATTAACATCGATATCTAGCAAATCATTTTTTATTTTGTATCCATGTATATATTCCTCATATAAATTTGGAATATTTTCGGAATATATTAAACGATTTGATTCTGATAAAGCTATTCTTAATCCTTCAAAAGTTGGTTCTGCAATAATCCATGTTGGTATAAATTTTTCAGCCTTATCATCTTTTGGATTCGGATATTTTGTTGGATTATAATTATCAGAACAGGTAATTAAATTAGTGAACTCATCTATTCCTAGTTTTTTGAAATAATTCTTTGTTTTTTCCTTTCCAGAAGTGGTTCTGGCTGTAAAACCATCAAATTGATTATAGTATAAAACTTTTTCCATTACATTATCAAATTTTATTCCTTTAGGCATTGCTTTATCAAATGTACTATGATTTTGTCCACCATGTGGAAGAAGTATAAAATCATAATCGTTAAAAGTATTAATTATTTCTTCTAATTTTGGAATATCTTTATAATCTTCTTTATCAATTTCTTTTTTTGGATATAGCATATCAAGTTTTTCATTTATTTTGTCTATATTATCGCCATTTATTTCCACATTAAAGAATATATGGCAATGATATGGCTTTTTCTTTGTATCATAACTTACATGTAATTCAGCACCCAATATTAAGTAATACATATCTGGCAATTTATTCAAATAAATTTTCTTATTTATTATGTTATGATCAGTAAATGATATAAGCTTTTTCTTATCACAAGATATCTTATTAATATTTTTTATCAGTGCATCAATATCATATTCAACCCCATCTTTAATTTTATTTGGATTTTCAGATGTATGAATATGCAAGTCTGTATAAACGGGTTCAAATGACTCTTTTCTAATCATTTAATTCACTTCCTTACTACTAAAAAAACGCCAATACAAAACCTTATAAAATATAAGCCTGTACTAGCGCTTCCTTTTTATATATCAATTATATCACAAATTTAACTTTTTTTATCATATTTTATGACACAATGACACATTGTTTGCGAGTACCCTACATGCATTTATAGTGTCATAGTGTCATTTTCTTTATTTCTTTTTAAATGTTAGTCCTTTTTCTGATTTAATAGGATAAATAAAATTTACTAAATCTACAAATTCTTTATAACTTTGAATGCTATAATCAGTTATCTCATTAATTTTTTCTCTATCTAAATCTGCATATTTATCATAAATATTTACAACTTCAATACCTGCATTCTTGCTTGCTAATACTCCTGTATAAGAATCTTCAAATATTAAACATTCACTTGGAGATGCATCATAGTATTGCATTATTTTATTATATATTTCAGGATTAGGTTTCTTATTTTTTACATCTTCTTTTCTAGTAATCAAATCAAAAACTTCTGCTATATTCATTTGTTCTAGCATTCTTTTATTCTTTTTAGAATAAATATCTAGTTGAACTTGTGTTGTCATTGTTGCTAATACTAAAGTAAATCCTAAATCTTTCAACATTAATATTAATTTAACGACATCATGTTTAAAATCCATCTCGTTTTCTAAAACTTCACCTGATTTATCCCATCTAATATTAAGTAATGTCTGTGCATCTCTAATACTGAAGTTATACTTTTTTATTAGATATTTGCAATATGCCAAATAAATATCACTATCTTGATTGCTATGAAGAAAAGCATCTCTTTCTGTTTGTATATTGTCTAAATCTATAGACATTCCTCCAAATTCTTCAATCAGTTTTTGATCTGTTCTATTCCAAACCCCAATAGAATCAATTAGTGTCCCATCCATATCGAAAATAATATACTTTTTATCTTTTAATTTAAGTTCATTTAGTTGTTTCATTAGGTTTTACCTCCTATAATCTAATTTGCTTTATTATCATTAGAATTAATTATTTTTTATGTGATTTTTCATTATCGTAGTAACTATTTATTTCACAATAAACACTTTCTATTTTCTTTAATTCATCAAATTGTTCTTGTGGTGCCTTTCTATTCATCATACATTGCTTAATATTATTCATTCTTTTTTCATAGATAGTACATGCATGATCATTACTTTGTTTTCTAAATTCTTGTAATACCTCTAAGTAATCATTTCCAACTGGTATAACCTTAAATTGATTATCAAATGATACAACATAATTTACTTTTACACCTAAAGATATGCATTTCGATATGAAATCAGGCAATAAAGTATAACATTTATTATGTGATTCAATATTTGATAATTTAGCATTATCACTTTTTAATATTTCTTTTTCATATCTTTCTCTTGTAGCAAGTAAACTTGCTAAATCTCCTGCTACCACAACATTTAAAACAACATCGTATTCATTAGGAATTGTTTTTATTAACTCCAATAAGCTACTATCAATTGGAGCTTTTTCTCTTAAAACTGAATATCTATTTTGTATTGCATAAGAGAAAAGCTCATCCCCCCATAAATGTGCATCATAATTTGTTAGTTTTGCATAACTTGTTGGATATTTATCCAATATTTCATCAGAATACTTACTCAAATATCTATAATCATCAGAATTTATAATTACATACTGAGATAAGTCTTCATGATTTATATAAGTTGTTTTTCCACAACCCGGTTGTCCTACAACAAACATAATAGATGGATTATTTTCAGCAACTCTATCTGAAAACAATTTCTTCTTTAAAAGTTCTAAAACCACATCATGTTCTTTTTCAGATAGTTTATATTTTTGAATTAATTCTTGTAATAATTGATTGTTCACTTTTGCATCCTCCATTTTAATTTATATATAATTCTTATAAATTATTTAATTAATCCCATATCTAAAAATAAATCTTCTAAATATCGGTTTTTATCCAAGATAATAATTGGATAACTATAATCTTCTTGGTTTCTACTCCAATTATCAAAATTATACATAACATCTTTTATTAATTCATTACTATTTCCTCTTTGCTTATATCTTTCTAGTAATTTTTTTCTGTTATCATAATCATTAGATGGCAATATAAATAAAAAATCTATATTATTATTAATCAATAGTTCTCTTACATCTAAACTAGATGGTACTAATACAATATCATATTTTTTTCTTGCTTCTAAAATAGCATTTAAATAATTATTAGGCCATTCTGGATTTGGAGTTCTAGATGAATCGTATTTCTTTTTCTCATAATCATTTTTATCAATCATCGAGTAATCACATCTATATGGAGAACTCTGTAAATCGCATACATTTGAATATTTATTACCAACAGTTGTTTTACCTAATCCTGCAAATACACTTATAACTTTTCCGTTCATCGTCATATCTCCTTTAGTTTTTCTTTGGCAACTTACTATAATCATATTTATGTTCTGCTACTTCTAATTCATCAAAAGCATATTTTATATCTTCAATTGCTTTATCAATTGTATATAAACTATCTTTATCTTTTTGCATTATTTGCAAGTGTTCTATTGTATAAAATAACTTTTGTCTTGCATCACTTACTTTTTTTCTTTTTTCATTATCAAAATCTAGTAATTCTAGTTCAGATTTTTTATATTGTTCTATTAAGTCTTTTAAATCTTTACTAGATTTATTTGCATATTTATCTTTAGAAACATAGAAAAGCATCTCATCATAACCAGCTACCTTTAATAATTTTTGTAATGACATATCTAATGTTTCAGCAATCTTTCGTAGATCATCAATATCTACTTTTTTTATTTTACCATTAATTAAATCATTTAAAGTACTTCTGCTAATACCTGTTAATTTAGCAAGTTCTCTTTGTGAAATACCTTTTGCTTCTCTTGCTGATTCAATTAAAATTTTAAGTTCTTCTGAGTTCATAATAACACTTCTTTCTCCCCTTTTGTCTCTCAACAATTTAATTTTACCACATTTTTATTCAAATGTCTAGTTTTTCGGTCAAGTTGTATTGACAATATTTTCGGACAGTGTTATATTTAAATTGTCCTTAATATCGGACATTCAGAAGAAAGGAGGTTAAGAATATGAAATTATTTAAGAAAGATAATATAAATGATTATATAATTCCTAAAGATTTATCTATTAGGGCAACTGGTATGCTTAATTCATTATTAGTCAGAACTAATGATGAACTTGAAAATATTGATCTCTACTCTCTTAGTAATGATAGTAGAAAAGATGTTGCATTAGCATTTAGAGAATTAAGAAAGAAAAAATATATTATCTATAATTCATTAGATGATACATATTACGTTTATGTATCACCACAAAAAAAATAATATGAAAGGAGGAAAAATATATGTCTGCAGAAGAAACATTAAAATTAATAGCTAAGCAATGGTGCACCCTAGAAGATATTATGAAACTTGGTCATCTTGGTAGGAATTCTGCACTAAAGGCTAAAAAGAAAATAAAAGACAAATTAGAAAAACAAGGTTATCTTATTCCAAAGTCTGTCATTCCAACTAAAGAAGTTGTCGCATTCTTTGATATAGATATACCTTATTTAGAATCTAGAGTTTCTAGTAAAGAATTGATAAAAAAATTGTAAGAAAGGAGATACAAATGAAACAACTAAATGAAATAAATAAAATCATAAAAAAAGATATCATCGTTGAAAACCTAATGATATCAAATGGAGTTTATCTACTTGTATCTCATCCTAAGGTTGGCAAGTCAATGTTTGCTCAGCAACTTGCCTTCTCTCTTACTACTGGAGAAGATTTTTTAGGATTTAAAGTAAATCCCTCTCATGTCTTATATATTACCACAGAGGGAGATATAAATCAATTAGAAACAAGATTTAAGTTAATGAATTTAAAGCCTAAATTAGATAAACTTCACATAATAGATTCAGATGATATATCAGATTTTTATATTAGAGATATTGAATATGATATTCATCAGTTAGCATCCAATAATCAAAAACTATTTGTCATTATAGATATGTTAAAAGATATAAAATTTGATACTAGTTATGATTTAAATAACTATCAAGAAATAAATGATGTTGTATTTAGAAAATTAAAAGAGTTATATAAGAAATATAATATCACTCTGCTTGTTACTCATCACTTAAATAAAAGAGATGACACTATGGGTAGTGTTGGATTAAATGCTGATGTATCTGGAATTATTAAATTAAAAGAATCAAGAAATGATTATAACAAACTAACTTTAGATTATAAAGGTAGAGATTTAGGTAGATTAGAATTAAATTTAAAACGAAATGATAATCAAACATTTAGTATTATAGATGAAAATACAGATGATGAAACTGATTATAATCTACTCTTATTTATAAAATATGCAGTTTCTAAAAAAGATTTTGATTATACAATATCAGATATTTTATCTAAAACAAATATTTTATTAACTCCAACACAACTTGGAGGTTTAATTCAAAGAAACCTAAGTTTATTGGAGAAAGAAGGTCTTCATATAACAAGTAAAAGAACTGCTAATGAAAGATTATGGCATTGTTCTTATGAAGAACCTTCCGAAAATAATGAATGAACGTGGCACGTTCTGACCTGTAAGGTTGGAAGTGGCGATAGTGAATTCATTACCCATTAATTAAATGATATAGTATATCGTTTAATTAATCTTGTAATAGAGAATGCCTTTACCTATTTATTAGGTATTGGCTCTAGCTATTACAAGCATAAAGGATTCTAAGGAATATTCCTTAGCTCACGGTTGGGCATATATTATGCCCTAGTGAGATAGAGTATTATTTTAAAACAAGCATTGAAAGGAGGTCAAAATAAATGTACTCAGGAAAACAAGCGCTACGATTAGAAAAGTTTAAAGCATCAGATATTGGTGGACTTGATAAAGAATTAAAGGAAAGAAAAGGTTCTGGTAAATATGATAGTACTAGAACTCCATATAATATAGAATTAATAAATTATGATGGTCTTACTCTAGCAAGTTCTACATATGATTATCTTTATTCTAATAATATAAACTATAACCCAAATAAAAAAAGTACAAAAGTATTGAATGGTTTAATCATAACAAGTGGTCAAGAATTCTTTGAACATTATGGAATGGAATTTAAAGATACTGGAGAAGTTTATAAAACTGGAGATAACGCTGGTAAACCAATTAGACATGTTGTTATAGATGAAAGCCATAAATTACCAACTGAAATAAAAAGATTTTTTGATGAAAGTCTTAACTTTATTTCTAACTTCGTAGGAAAAGAAAATATAAGATATGCAGCAATACATCTTGATGAATCTACTCCACATATGCATATATATTTCACTCCAGTAGTTAATGAAGTTAAGAGAAAAGTATTTGAGTTAGATGAAAATGGTCATCAATTAAAACACGAAATAACTAATAAAAAAGGAGAAAAGAAATTAGTACCAATTCAAAAGAAAGATAAAAATGGAAATAATATCTATGAAACAGTTAAAGGTAAATTTCTAAATTCAGATCAATTTTGGAAACAAAAAGGTGGTAATGCTTCTTATACTCTACTTCAAGATGATTATAACGAATTTATTAAGTCAAAAGGTTATAACTTATTTAGAGGTGAAATTGGTGGAGATAAAACTCATCTAACTAATGCTATGAAACAGCAAATTGAATTAAATGCTTTAAATAAAGAAATAAGAAAAGAAAATGAGCTATTAAAAGAGGCAAATAAAGCCGAGAATAGATTTATTGATAAAGTTGATAAAGAAACATCAAAAGATATCTTAAATCCTATTAAAAAAGGTATTTTAAAGCAATATAAAGATGAAGATATAGATAATCTATCTACTTACTCAAAAGAACTTGCTGAAGATAATATTAAAAAGGATTTAGAAATTAAACTTCTAACTAAAGAAGTTAATGATTTTAAATCAGGAGAAGCTTATATTAATCAAAAGAAAATTATTGATAGTCAAAAAGAAATTATTGAAAATAAAAATAAAGAAATAGGATTTTGGAAAAATAAATTTCAAGAATTAACTGAAGAATTTAATAATTTTAAAAATACGATTCAAAACAAAATATATTCTTTAACTACTAAATTATTAGATGTACTTCATATTCCATATAATTGGCATCAAGCTAATGATCCTGACTTTGCTATTGATAAAGCAAGACAACACTTAAATAAAAATAAATCACGTGATGATTTAGAGAGATGATTATAAATATTTGTAGTTTGTATGATAAAATATAATTGTTACGAACTGGTATATTTATAAATCCCAACAAAAAAGGAGGAATGAAATATGGGAATATATAAATTACCAAAAAATCAATGGACTAAAGATGGTCGTAAATATAAATATTATTGGAATGAAAAAGATAAAAATGGAAAATGGCATAAAAGGTTTTCTAAAGCTTATAAAACTAAATTAGATGCAATGAACGCTGAAAGAGAGTTTTTAAATAGTAAGGTTGAATTTGGTGGAGATATGGATATGACATTTGGTACTCTTACTGACCAATATATCGAATCTCAAAAAAATAAAGTTAGAAGAAGAACAATGGAAACATATTTAAAAAGAAGAAGATATTTTGCTGATTTTGAGAATGTTAAATTAAAAGATATGGATGGAAATCTATATCATAAGTTTCAACAAGATTTATGGAATAAACCTATTAAATGTTCTACTAGAAATGATGTTCAAAAGTTTTTAAAAATTATTCTTAATTGGGGAATGAAAATGTATGATATCAATCTAATGAAATTTTATAAAAAAATAGAGTTCTTTAAAGACCCTAATGAAATGAAAGAAGAAAAAGATGTTTACACTTTTGAAGAGTTTCAAAAATATATAACAGGAACTACTAATCTAAATGATAAAACAATGTTTGAAATGTTATATTATTGTGGATTACGTCGTGGTGAAGCAAGAGGTTTACAATGGTCTGATATTGACTGGAATAATAAGTTAGTATCTATTACTAAACAAGCTAATAGTGTAAAGGATAGTCAAAAATATTATGAACTAACTCCACCTAAAACATCTAAAAGTATTAGAACTTTACCTCTTACTGAAGTTTTATATAACGATTTAGTAAATTTATACAATGAAAAAAAGAAGTACTACGGCTTCAATGACAAATGGTTTATCTTCGGAGAACACGAACCATTAACTTTCGGAATGATGTCTAGAATTAATGGTAGAATTGCTGAAAGTGCTGATATTAGAAGAATACCACTACACTCTTTTAGACATAGTTGTGCATCTCTACTAATTAATACTGGACAACCTGTAACAACTGTATCTAAGTATTTAGGACATGCTAGTACTAAAGAAACATTAGATACATATGCTCACATGTTTCCAAATAATCTTACTAATGTAAAAAATACCATAGATAATTTAAATCTAGGTATTTAAATAAACTTAAATAAAAAATAAATTTGGTATCTGAAAAAAGGTTTTTGGTATCTGGCTTGGTATCTAGAAAAAATTAAAAACCTCAGAAACCCTTATAAAACAAAAAGTGTTCCCTCTTTCGAGGGAACTTCAGGGGGTTCGGTTGAATATAAATCCACACTTAGATCGTGGATTATATCACCATGATAAGTAATATACTTATCATGTACATTAATCATATCTAAAAATTTTAAAGTTGTCAATTTGATTTTGAAAATTTTAGAAAAATTTTACAACTAGCTATGTATAATTGCACTAATAAGTCTTAATTTATTAGCATCATTTTCTTTATCTAGTAAGTATTCTAAAGAGTCTTCTCTAGCTTGTAACAATATTTTATAATCTGCTTTTAAATCTGCTATCTTAAAGGTCATATCACCACTTTGTTTAGTACCAAATAAATCTCCATGTCCTCTTAATTTAAAATCTTCTTCACTTATTTCAAATCCATCATTAGTATTTTCCATAATCTCAAGTCTTTTTGTATCATTATCACTAATTAAGATACAACTAGACTGTAATTCACTTCTTCCTACTCTTCCCCTTAACTGATGTAGTGTAGATAAACCAAATCTTTCAGCATTAAATATTACCATCATCGTAGCATTCGGTACATCTACCCCTACTTCAATAACAGTTGTACTAATTAGTATCTGTACTTTATTTTGTAAGAACTCATTCATAATTAACTCTTTAGCAGCACTAGCCATTTTACCATGTACTAAATCTATTTTATATTTACTACCAAAAGCAAGAGTCATTTTTTCTTTTAAATCATTTACATTAGTTAAATCGCTGTTTTCACTTTCTTCTATTAAAGGAGCGATAACATATATCTGATGACCTTCTTTTAACTCTTCATACATTAATTCTAAAACATCTTTAATCTCTTTATTTGTCTTAACAACTGTCTTAATCTTCTTTCTACCCTTAGGTCTTGTCTTAATAGTAGAAACATCCATATCTCCGTAAATAGTTAAAGCATAAGTTCTAGGAATTGGAGTTGCACTCATATATAAGGTATCAGGTTTTTGTCCTTTATTTTGTAAGTTAGCCCTTTGATTAACTCCAAATCTATGTTGTTCATCTGTTATAACTAAACCAAGATTATGATAAGTAACATCATCTTGAATTAGAGCATGTGTTCCAACGATTATATCTATATCACCATTTTTTAATTCTTCATAAATTAAATCTTTTTCTTTCTTAGGAGTTGATCCTGTAAGTAAAGCCATATTTAAGTTATAATCTTTAAAAACTTCTTTTAAATTACTAAAGTGTTGGGTTGCAAGTATTTCAGTAGGAGCCATTAAAGCACTTTGATAACCACTTAAATAGTTTGCATACATGGCTATAAAAGAAACAATAGTCTTACCACTACCAACATCACCTTGTAATAATCTATTCATCCTATTAGGCCTTTTTAAATCTTTAATAATAGTATTAACTGCAGTTACTTGATCTTTAGTTAGTTCAAAAGGAAGAGATGAAATAAAATTATTTACTTTAGATTCATCTATACTTCTTGCAATACCACTATTTGCCTTCTTATTCTCTTCTTTTAAATAATTAATTTTAAACATAAACTCAAATAATTCTTCATACTTAAGTCTTATTATCGCTTCTTTTAATTTTTCTTTACTAGGTGGATTATGTACGATATTTAAAGCCAGTCTCTTATTAGAAAAATTATATTTTTCTTGATATTTTAAAGGTATACTATCATGTATCTCTTTACTTTGACCAAGTAGGGCCATATTAATATATAAAGCCATATTTTTATTAGTTAAGCCACTAGTTAAATGGTAAACTGGCTCGATCTTTACTTTATTAGATAAAGACTCCATCTTTATTTCTGATGCTGTTATAACATTTTTAGGTTTATCAAACTTACCAATTACTGTGATAGTTGTACCAACTGTAAGTTGACTTTTTAAAAAAGCTCTATTAAATATTGAAACTCCTACAACTCCACTAGCTGTTACAAGGCGAAAGTTCATTTTATTAAGTCCTGCTTTAAATCTAACTAATATTGGACTACTTTCTATTTTTCCATCTATAATTATATGATCTCCATCATTTGTTTCAGCTAAATTTCCTCTAACTAAAAATTCATATCTAAAAGGATAATGGGTAACTAAATCATCTACTGTATTTATCCCAATTTTAGAAAGAAGTGTTAAAGCTCTAGGTCCTACACCTTTTATATCTTTTAATGCCATACACACCACCTCTTTTTCTGTCTCATATTATAGCATATTTTTTAGAATTTTAAAAGAAAATAAATCATAAAATTTAAATAAAAGGAGGAAGTTATGAAAGTAATTGCAAATGGTGGTGCATCTACTAAAAATGTAGCTAGTAATACTTTAGATGCTATTTATTTAGGACTTAATGCTCCATATATTGATGGATTTAAATTTAAACTTTATTTGACTAAAGATAAAGAAATTATTACTTTGAGTGATGATATTGTAAATCTTTTTACAAAGGGTATTAATGAAATAGATGACTATACTTTGAAAGACTTTCTATTTTTTAATGTAGGAAGTAGTGTTCAAAAACAACAAATAGTTACGTTAAGACAAATTTTATATACTTTTCAAAATAGAGGAAAATATTTAATATTAGAACTTGCTGATCAAAAAGAAAATAATGCTTTATTTACAGATTTAGTTTTGAATATGGTAAGGAGTTACTCTAATAGTATTAATATTTATTTGGAAAGTGAAAATAAAGAAATAGTTGAGTATTTAAAAGCAACTGATAATTCTTATCCTATCGGTATTAGGGTAACAGAAAATAGTAGAGATAATTGGTTTATTGATGTTGATTTTTATGATATTAACACTACTCTTTTAGATGATTTTAATATAAGAGAAAAAGTTAGAGAAAATAAGCTTATTATGATAGATCAAGTAAATAGAATGGAAGTATTTGATTTAATCTATGCTGAATATCAAGATATATTTAATTATATTTATATTATAACTAGTCAAATTGCTAATATTAATAGTAATGAGCAAATCCAAAATAGAAGTTAAATTTTAACTTCTGTTTTTATTAGTAGTACTTTTAAGTATATATATATAATTTTTTAATAACTACTTAAACTATAAACATCTAAAAAATAGTATTTTTTTCAAAAAAGTGTTGACAAAATAACAACAAGTGATTATTATAAAAAGCACCAATTCGGAATTAGGCGAATTGGTCGCTAGTATCACACTAGCCAACCCCTTTTTATTCTTTTTAAGAGACTGCCCTTCAGGGGGTGCAGTCTCTATTTTTATTTTTGTCCATGACAATAGTCAAGACGGAAATTTATATCCTTCATATTTTAATAATGAAAGGAGATAAAATTATGAATCAAGAAGAATATAATAGACTTCGTGACAGATTTGAAGATTGTGATGATTGCTGTATTTGTGAAGTTATTAAATGTTTATGTAATAACTGTACTGGCCCTACTGGGCCAAGAGGTGCTACTGGAGTGACTGGTCCTACTGGTCCAACCGGTGCTACTGGAGTGACTGGTCCTACTGGTCCAACCGGTGCTACTGGAGTGACTGGTCCTACTGGTCCAACCGGTGCTACTGGACCATCAGGTGGATCATTCAATGCTGCTGCTATGGTACATGATGAATCCAATGCTATAGTACCAGTTAATGAAGCCATTAAACCAACGATAACTAATCTTTCTAATGGTATTACTTATGACTCTACAACTGGTGAATTTATGGTCCCACAAACTGGACAATATTTAATCAACTGGTGGTTCAATGTTAGAAGTAAAAATACAAATATAGAATGTGAACCCATCGCTTTAGGTATAGAGTTACATCAAACAAATCCTGGATTTAATCTTATCGCTCACTCTTCTACTCACAATAAGCTATCTTGTTGTGATACAGGAACAATTAGCGGTAATGCTCTATTCGCTGCTAATGCTAATGATAAATTTAGATTTGTTAACACTTCTAATACAGACTTTCAACTAGTACCTAATGACCGTTACTCTGCATCTTTCTCTGTTACAAGGATAAATTAATAAAACAATAATTTGAAAGCATCTCATAAATGAGATGCTTTTGTAATTTTAACTTCTTAACAATAGTTAAATTAAGAAACGACTAGTTTAAACTAGTCTATACAAAGTTCATATTACCTACCATCATATCAGTTATTGTTTTACCAAACAGTTCTAGAAAGTTAAGCTTATCTATATTTTCTGTTACTGTTAATATTTCTTCTTTTATCTTTTCATTATTACTATCTTTAATTATAATCTTACCTACTTCATCTCCTATTTTTAAAGGTAAGTTATTATTAGTTATTTTTATATCATAAGCATATTTTTTAGTATCTGCACTTTTCTTAGAAAGTATTGCAATATCATTTAGTGGCACTAAACTAATTTTAGGACTAGTCGCTTTATCTAAACTTATTTCTTTTACAATATCATCTGTTGTTTTTAATATTTCTATTTTATAGTTATTAAATCCATAATCAAGTAAGCTCATCGTTTCACTATTTCGAACTTGACTATTCTCTTCTCCTAAAACTATAGCGATAAGTCTTAAATCATCTCTTTTGGCAGTTGCTGCTAGGCAGTACTTAGCAGCATCTGTATGTCCTGTTTTTAGTCCATCTGCACCTTCATAAAATCTTACTAATTTATTAGTATTAACTAACCAAAATTTATTATCAGTATCTTCTCTTAGATAATCTTCATAAACTGATGAGAATTCTAATATCTTCTCATGTTTTAAAAGTTCTCTTGCAATTACAGCCATATCATAAGCACTTGAGTAGTGTCCATCTTCATCTAGTCCTGTACAGTTTTTAAAGAAAGTATTTTTAAGTCCTAACTCTTTAACTTTTGTATTCATCATCTCTACAAATTCAACTTCACTTCCTGCAATAAACTCTGCCATAGCGACAGTGGCATCATTAGCACTTGCCATAGATATACCTTTCATCATATCTTCAACAGTCATCTTTTCTCCTGTTGTTAAATAAATTTGGCTTCCTCCCATACCTGAAGCATTTGCACTTGCTGTAACAATATCATTCCATTTAATTTTACCAGCTTCAATTTGCTCTAATATAATAATCTGTGCAACCATTTTAGTCATAGATGCAACTGCTACCTGTTCATCTTTATTTTTTTCAAAAATTATCTCACCAGTAGTTGCATCCATTAAAATACCAGCTGTTGCATTAGGTATAAGTGATGTATCAATAGCATCATCATTATTTATATTTTCTCCATTTGTATCAGTATTTTCAGTAGTAGCATTCTTATTGTTTAAAGTATCACTTTCTTTATTATTAGACTCTTCATTAGTAGTAGAGTCATTTTGTTCTGTAATACTTTTCTCTTTATTATCAGCTTCTTCCGCTTTAACATAACAGGGTATTAAAAGAATAGATAACATAAGTAATATAATTACCTTTTTCATTAAATCAACTCCTAATAAAGGCTATGCTATCTTTTTTTAAATATGATTATCTAATTTATATTAAAATCTCTATGAATATGATATTATGGTATTAATAAAGATTAACTATAATAAAATTAAGTAAGGTGTTTATGTATGAAAAAGATTATTATTACTTTAAGTAGTATTATTGTTATTATTTTTATTATTCTAATGATTTTCTTATTTAATACTAATAGTAAAGATAAAGATATTAATGATGTTAAAGAAAATGAAACTACAGAAAATGTTCCTTTAGAAGAAAATAATAAGTTTAGAAAGTTATCTTATTATAAAGAAGAAAATCTAGATAGATATAAATCTTATGAAACTAATAATCCTAATCTTTCTATAGAAGATACCGTTACAAGAGTTAATCTAAATTTAGATAAAGAAGTTTATACTGATACTATTCCTTCTACTAATTTAAATACTAACTACTTACTTGTTAATAAGTTTAATTATTTAGATAGTAATTATATTCCTAATAATCTCGAACTTTTAGATAATAGTTATGCTAAAAGTGGTATTTATTTAGTTAAGGAAGCTAAAGATAATATTGAAAGATTGATAAATGATGCTAAAAATGATGGTATGAATATTAGAGTAATCTCTGCTTATAGAGCTTATTCTTATCAAGATAAACTATATAATAACTATGTTAAAAACGATGGTGTAGAAATGGCTGATACATATTCTGCTAGACCAGGATATTCTGAACACCAAACAGGATTAGTTGTTGATGTAACAAGAGCCTTTGATGACTTTAATAATTTCGAAAATACTGATGAGTATAATTGGATGTTAGAAAACGCCAGTAATTATGGATTTATCTTAAGATATCCTAAGGATAAAGAAGATATTACTACATATAGTTTTGAGGCTTGGCATTATCGTTATGTAGGTGTAGAACTTGCACAAAAAATAAAGGCTAGTAACCTAACCTTTGATGAGTATTATGTAAGATATTTGGAAAGTGATAAAAATTAGAAATCACTTTTTATTTTTTCAAATAATTTAATTCTATTTTCTTTAAAAGAAGTTTTCCCTTCTTTAATCATCATTATAATTTCATCTATATTAAACCATTTAACTTCTGATAGTTCTTCTTTTTGAATAGTAAATTCTTCTGCTTTTTTATTACATCTAACATAATAAAAATAAGTTATATGAGAATTACTATCCTTAATAGCAACTTCTCTTTCACCATAAGGAATTAATTCTTTAGGAGTTACATCTAGTCCTACTTCTTCTTTTATTTCTCTTATGGCTGCATCTTCTAAACTTTCATTTGCATCAACATGTCCTGCACAAAGACCCCACTTATTAGGATCAAATCTTTTATTAGCACTTCTTTTTTGTAATAATATTTCTTTGTTATCATTAATAATAAATATACCTACTTCATTATGAAGTAAATTTTTATCATGAGCTTCTTCTTTGTCCATAATTTGTCCTGTAAAATTTCCATCTTTATCTATTATTTTAATTAATTCCATTTTTTCATCTCCAAATATTATAAATAACAAAAGAAAAGACGATTTACTTTTCTTTCTTTAAGGCTTCATCAATATCAGTTTTCTTTAATCTTAATGTCTCTTGTATTACTCCTGTAGCATTAAAACACATACCAAGGGTAAAGATATAAGCTAAGATATAGACCCATATTAGTAGTATTAAGATATTTGACATAGCTCCATAAAAGACGTTATAGTTAGCAAAATAATCTACATAGAAAGCATATACTTTTGAACTTATTAACCACATAAGTGTTGTAAATAAAGCTCCTGGTGTAGTACTTCTACTACTTATTTTTGTATCTGGGGCAATTGTATATAGTAGTTTTAAATTATAATATATTAAAAATAGGGAAATAGGATATTCTAATATACGATAAGTATTTTCAACTAAATTTGTTAAACTATCACTATGAATAGAATTTGTAATTATTTTTATTAAGATATCTCCAAAAGCAGGAACTAATATCAAGAACAAAAATAACACAACCAATATTAATGTCATTAATACTGCTTTAGCTCTTCTTTTAATTTCACTATGTTCTCTTACTTTATATATTTCATTGGATGTATTAATTATAGAGTATGTTCCATTACTCGCAAGAATAAAAGCAGCGAAAAAGAATACTATCATATTAAAATTCAATAAATTTCCTCCATTACCTACTGGTATTAAGTAATTTATAACATCACTTGGCACAACTGATTCTAAAATTTCTTTAATACTTGTAGCAGGAAGTCCAAATTCACTTCCTATCGCTCCTACTAAGGCAATTAAAGGAATAATTGAGATAACAAGAAAAAAAGCAAGTTGACCTGGTAAGATCCGCATTTCTGGCAGTTTAATTATTGAAATAACTCTTCTTAAAAATATTCTCATTTTCTTGCTTCTCTTCATTTCTATCTCCTACTTTAATCCTTGCTTTTTTGTCATCATCTCAAGTGTTGCTTCATTTATGGCATCATCAAGTGTTTTAATGTCATCTTCGATCATACTATAACCAACACTAGCTCCAAAATCATGTGGTAAATTTTTCATTTCCTTCTCTAGCTTTTTAGCATATGTTTCTACTTGTCTTTCACTATATCCCACTAAATAAACTAAAAACTCATTACCATCTGTTCTAATTATTTCACTGTTTTCTAGTTGTGTATTAACTAATGTTGAAGCAGCAGTTATTATTAATCTATCTCCTTCTTCATGTCCATAATTATCATTTATATATTTAACATTATTTAAATCTATTATAACAACAGCTTGTGGATATACTTTACTACTCTCCCAATCAGGAGCTTTTTTATTCAAGTAATTTCTATTCTTTAAAGAAGTTAAAAGATCAGTATATTTATGTCTATCCTCTTTCTTAACTTTTTTTACTTTTCTTTTATACTTAAAGTATAAATATAAAACAGTTAAGGCAATTAAAGGAATAGATACTATTAAAAGTATTATTAAAAATAATCCAACAAAGCTACTCCTTTCAACTATTGATCTACTAATATCTGCAAAACCACTGTTTCTATAATTATAATATGAGTTCGTTGTAATGATATAGTTAAATAAGTTATAAAATGAACTATTATTGTTCTTAACCATAAACTTATAATCGTTCATCATAGTATCTTGATATAAAACATCAAAATCTTTAAAGGTTGTATTTTTATAAAGATTATATACTTCATTATCAACAATAAGCATTCTATTTTTAGCATTTTTAACTAAACTATCATTATTATCATAAGTTGTAATATCACTACGACTATTATTTTCAAAATAATTATATAATGAAGTATCTCCAACAATTGCAATTTTTTCATCTTTCAAACTTTCAAAAGAATTAACGACATAATTGTCACTTCTTTTACCTAAAACAACATAATCTTCAATAAATGTTGATATTGTAGGTTTATATTCATCATTTTCCTCACTAAAATTATAATAGTCAAAATAAATATCAACATCACCTTTTTTAACTGCTTTCCTTAAGGCTTCTTTACTACTATATCTTTTGTAAGTAAAACTAATATCAGTAAGCCTACTCATTCTTTTTAAGTATTCTCCTGCAATACCAGAAACAACACCATCTACTTCAACTTCATAAGGATAGTTTTCAACATAACCATAAACATAATTTTTCTTAACTAAATCTGTAGATTCAGCTGATGTAACTTCATTTTTAGTAATATAATAATTAAAATACACATCATTATATTCATCAACAAAATTATCAGTTTTCCACTTTTCAAAATATTTTTTAATAATAGTATTAAGTTTAATATTATTTTTATCATCACTTAAAGAAAGTACTATTTTTTTAGACATTTCTGTAAAATAATAATTTATAAAGTAAGTATTATTTTCAATAGTTTTATCTAAATACATAATATTAGGTATTATAATCATACCAACTTCATTATTATCTAAAGCTTGAAACAATTCATCTATTGTATCATATGATTTAAAAGCAAGTCCTACTCCAGATTTTAAATAGTAACTAATCTCTGCAGCATCATCTTTAAATACACCAAAGGTTATATTGGACATATCAGAAACTCTATTAATTCTCATATATTCTTTACCTATAGCAATATAACCATCTGTTGCAATTAATAAATCATTACTAGTTAGTTCTTCTTCATTATTTAAAACTCTAAAACTATAGGAATTATTATCATCTAACTCATTATCTTTAGAATAAGCTATTTTATTAAATTCTAGACCAACATTATCTTTAAAATCTTCTAAAAAGTTAAAAAAGACTCCCTCTCCATTTAAACCATAAAGAGGATAATCATTTATAACATTTATATCAATCATTTTAGTATCATTTTCTAAAACCCATTTCTTCTCATTAACAGTTAAAGAAGTTTTAGCATCTTCTCTATTATAATAGATAAAAACTCCTATAAATACAATTATTACAACTAAAAGAGGAAGAATAATTAATGCTTTTTTCTTCATAATTTCTCCTATCTATCTTTACTCCAAGAAAACTCATTTTTATCTTGATGTTTATAACCTATAATTGGAAATCTAGTGTCTTCTTCATTAGATTTTTTTATAAATACTTGAATATCATAATATGTTGTCTGATCTTCCTCAAGATTTTCAACAACAAGAGAAGTTAAAGCTTTAGCAGGATCTAATTCTACATCATCATTAACTGTAATAATAACATTTAATATACGTCCCTTTATATCAGTTTCTACACTTTTAACTTCATCTTTTTCTTCTAATTTAGATATGATATTCTTTTGTTGTTTACTAGTAATCTCTACTTTTTCAATCCCTTCTAACCTATCACCATATATTGCTCTTCCTTCATTAGGAAATAAAGTTAGTTTAATAGCAAAAACTAAAATCACAAAGATTAGACAGATAATAAAAGTTATTACTGTAAGCTTATTATTCTTAATAAATTTTTTCATATTTATCACATCCTAGTATAACTATTATATAATATTATTTATAAGTTATCAATTACTTATTTAAAGCTTCACATAACATATCACTTGCCATTTTAGGATTAACTGCACCTTTTGTTTCTTTCATAACTTGACCCATCAAGTATTTTAAGGCTCTATCATGACCGTTCTTATAGTCATTTACACTATCAGTATTATTTTCTATTACTTTAGATATTATTTCTTTAATAAAACTATCATCAGTAATATTTTCGATATTAAATTCTTTTTTTAACTCTTCAAGAGTCTTATTAGTTTCCATTAAAGAATCTATTAAATCTTTAACATTTTTATTAGATAAATCCCCACTTTCTAAAGCTTCAATTACATTAACTAATTTCTCATATGAAAGATTAGTGTCAGTTATTACTTTATTATGTTTATTTAAGTATGAAGATACATCTGATAGTAATAGATTTACTGCTGTTACATAATTAGTTTTATATTTAAGTAACCCTAAAAAATAATCGTTTAAAGATCTATTATTAATTAATTTTTCTATTTGTAAGGAATTAAGACCTACTTTACTATATTTTTCTCTTAATTCATCCGGAAGTAAAGGTAAACTCTTCAAAGAATCATTAATAAATTCATCACTAAGGTCTAAATAAGGAATATCTGGCTCGATAAAGTAACGATAGTCATTTCCTGTTTCTTTAACTCTCATAAGAATAGTTTTTCCTTGTTTATCATCAAAACGTCTTGTTTCTTCTTTAATTATTTCCCCATTATTAAGCATTTCTTCTTGTCTTTTTATCTCATAGTCTATAGCAAGTCCTACATTGTGAATAGAACTAACATTTTTAACTTCTACTTTAGTACCAAAATTATTATCTTTACTAATAGAAATGTTAGGTTCACATCTCATACTACCTTCTTCCATTTTACAATCACTAATATTAGCATAAAATAATAATTCTTTTAATTTTGTAAGATAGGCCATCGCCTCTTTACCATTTTTTATACAAGGTTTTGTTACTATTTCTATTAAAGGTATCCCTGCTCTGTTAAAATCAAGTAAACTAACATTACCACGATGAGCACTCTTACAAGTATCTTCTTCAATATGTAACTCTTCTATTTCGATTTTTTTCTTAACTCCATCCACTTCAATTTCTACATAACCATTTCTACCTATAGGTGTTCTATTTTGTGTAATTTGATAGTTTTTAGGATTATCTGGATAAAAGTAATTTTTACGGTCAAAGTGCATTCTACGAGTAATATCACAGTTTAAAATATGTGCAGTACGCACTCCTTGTCTCACTATTTCTTTGTTAACAGTAGGAAGAGTTCCTGGATAACCTAAATCTATAACATTAACAGCTGTATTAGTAGCCATACCATAAGTATTAGCACTAGAAGAAAATAGTTTACTTTTACTTTTGATTTCCACATGTACTTCTATTCCTATCGTAGGAGTAAATTCACTCATTTAAAACACCTCCTCTATATTACTAGCAAGTTTATAAATAGTCGCTTCATCATATGTTTTACCTATTATATGTAATCCAATAGGTAGCCCCTCACTATTTTTTCCAACAGGAACAGATAAAGCTGGAAGTCCTGCCATATTAACAGGTATGACTAAAACATCATCCATAAAAGCCTTGTGAGGATCATCTTTAGTAATTCCTAGAAGAGGAGCGACTCTAGTTGTTGTAGGTCCAATGATTAAATCATAATCTTTAAAAATACGATTAAACTCTTTAGTAATATCATCACGCACCTTCAAAGCTTTATCATAATAGGTTTTAGCATTATCCCCACTTAAAATATAAGAACCAACCATTATTCTTCTTTTAACTTCATCACCAAAACCTTTTCCTCTAGTTTTTTCATACATTTCATCAACAGTTTTAGCAGCAGTTGCTCTTGTTCCATAACGAACTCCATCAAAACGAGCAAGGTTGCTACTAGCTTCGGCCATAGCGATTATCTGATAAAGATTAACAGCAGTATCTAAATAGTTCATATCAACAATATCGATAACTGCACCTTTTTCTTTTAAATACGAAATAACCTCTTTAACTCTCTTGTTAATTTCTTCATCTACAATATCACTAATAAAGTATTTAGGTAAAGCTATCTTCATACCTTTAACATCTTCACCAATAAGTCTAGTAAAGTCTTCTTTATCTTTACTAACACTAGTAAGATCTTTTTCATCTTCGCCAACTAAAATATTTAATAATGATGAATTTTCATACACAGTTCTAGTCATTGGTCCTATTTGATCTAAACTTGATGCAAAGGCAACTAAACCATAACGAGAAACTCTTCCATAAGTAGGTTTCATTCCAACAAGTCCTGTATAACTAGAAGGTTGTCTAATACTTCCCCCTGTATCTGTTCCAAGAGCAAGGGGAACTAGACCTCCTGCAACTGCACTAGCACTACCACCAGAACTACCACCTGTAACCCTTTTTTTATCAAGAGGATTTAAAGGTGCTCCAAAGTAACTAGTTTCACTAGTAGAACCCATAGCAAACTCATCCATATTAGCTTTACCAATAATTAGCATTTTTGCTTCTTTAATTTTTTCTACAACAGTAGCGTCATATATAGGTATAAAATTATCTAAAATGTGTGATGCACAGGTTGTTCTTAAATCTTTAGTTACAATATTATCTTTAACTGCAATAGGAATACCAAAGAAAAGGTTATCAGGATCTACTTCACCTAAATTTTTAGCTTCTTCTCTTACTTTATCATTTATAGTAATAAAGGCATTTAAGTCTTTGTTTTCTTTTATTCTTTTTAATGATTCTTCTACTAAATCAAGAGGAGTTATTTTTTTATCAACTAATAACTCATGTATTTCTTTAATACCTAAATCTAAATATTTACTCATTAATCATCACCGGCACTTCTATAAAACTTCCATTCTTTTTAGGAGCATTTATTGTTGCAACTTTTGCACTTAGCATCTCTCCTACAACATCATCTCTTAATCTAGTATTTTCATTAATTGGTGTATACATCATCTCATCATCAAAGTCTTTAACTTCTTTTATCTTATCTATATCATCCATTAATACTTTAAGTTGCACTCTAAACTTCTCAATTTCTTCTTCAGTTAGAGAAATACGAGCTAGATGGGCAACATGTAGTACTTCTTCTCTACTTAATTTATCCATAATTCCTCCTTTTCTTACTAGCTTATTATAGCATAGTTTAAGAATTAAAAAAAGTAATAGTACTTATGTATTGCCTACTACTTAATTTTAAAACCATTAGATTAGAAACTATTTTAATTACCTTTTCTTAAATATTTATTCTTAAAATACTTAAATATAGGCATTATTATACTGACCATACCTACTATTATGAAAGCTACTGCAAATAAAAGTGGTATTACCATACTATTAGTATAATAAGTAAACATTTTAATAAAAGAAAAATATCCAGTCGCTATATATGTAATTATATAACCAAGAAATATCATTAAAACACCTGGTATAAACCCTAAAAACAAATTAATTATAGTTTTTAATTTTCCATCTTTTATTATTTTTTTAGTTTCAATCATAAAGGCAATAGAAGTTACAATAATACCCAATATACCTAAAAATGAAAATAAAAACTTTAATGATAAAGAAGGAATATAAGCTTCTTCCGGATTATTAGGATTGTATTTTATAGGTCTTGGACTATTAATTCTAGGTAATATTCCACTTTCACCAGAAGAAGAGACAGTATACTCATTTTCATTCACAGTATAAGAATAAACAAGATTATACATTGTTTGATCTGAATTATTAACTTCTTTATAACTAATTAAATAACCAGTTGTAATCTCATAATTTTCTATATTTTCTATAGTAAAAGAAAATACTAACATAAACACACTAAATAGAAAAGCAATACAAAGCATAAATAAAGTTGTAACTAGTTCTTTTTTATTATTATCCATTATTTTACCACTATCGAGAAAACTCGACTCCTCCTTTTTTTTATATATCTTCATATATATGATAAGTGTTATATTTATACAATTGCCTTATTTAGAAAAATATACATTATCATAATTAAATTCTTTCTCATCTAAGTTAAAACTATAACTAGAATCAATATGAGTACATTTTCCATCAAAGTAAGTTTTAAACTTATCATTTTTTACATTAACTAAACTATAAGAAGTATCTTTATCTATATTTAAGATATTACCTTTAATAAGCATTACTTCTATATAGCCTTTAGTCTTAATAATTAATGGAATATTACCATGTTTTTGTCTAATAGACTCTATTAAATTTTTCAACTCTAAACTATTAAGTTCTACTGATAAAGTAATAGCTTTGTACCCTAGTTTATATAAATAATAGGCAGTATATGAATTATAGACATTTAGATGATATGAGCTGATTATATTAGTAGTTGGTCTAAATAAATTACTAACAATACTTTTATTTTTTAAGATATCTTTAAGGTAAAAGAAATTTCTTTCTACTTCCCCATAACTATCTAAATCTATTACTTCTTTAGTATTTATTTTATCAAAAGTAACTTCTTTAACGATAGGTTCATTATAATCATTGAGACGCTCTCCTATTAATCTTTCTGATAAAGTTCTTCTAGCAATGTTCAAATCTCCTATTCTTATAAAGATATCTTCATCCATATCTATATTTATATGTTTAGTAATAAATGGAGTGTTACCTAGTTTTTCTAACTGACTAATTAATCTATCTTTAGATATAGGATTATTAATAGATTTTTCTACTACATTACCAGTATAAGTAACAGAGTGGGTTAAATCTCTAAATGTTAAAGTAAATGCTTCTCCTACTTTCGCTTTTACGTCTATATTAATAGGTACTTTTCTAGTAATAGTAAAATCTGTTATTTCAAGAGATTTATCAGTAGTCTTTCTAACTTCATCTAGACTAGTTAATTTAACTTTATTATCAACTTCTACTATTTGTTTAGAATTGCCTTTATTAATTAGATTATCTTTTAAGTCATAGAGATAATTAACAATCATTCCTTTATTACTTTCCCTAAATCTTATACCATCCCCTTGTAATAAAGGTTTATCTAGTTCTATTCTAATTCTTGCATCATTAACATCTATAACTTTACCTAAATGGCTTCCTAAATGATTAGGACTTAATTTATTTATTAAATCATTATCATTAAATAAATGTCCTTTAGTAAATCCTCTATAAAACATACTCTTTAAGTCTTCTATAGTCTTAATAGAAAGTTCTTCTCCATCAAGTATTTTACGGTAATATTTAGTAATAAATCCTACATAAGATGGACTTTTCATTCTTCCTTCTATTTTAAGACTAGTAACATTACTAGGTAATTTCTTAATATCAATGGAGGTATTTAACTCTTTCATTGATAAAAGATATCCTTCATCTATTAAAGTATTATCTTTATATAGTTTATAAGGAAGTCTACAACTACCAACACAATCTCCCCTATTAGCACTTCTTCCTCCTAGCATTGAACTAAATAGACAGTTACCAGAATAACTTACACATAAGGCTCCATGAATAAAGACTTCTAGTTCTACAGGTATATCTATTTTCTTAATCTCATCTATACTCATTTCTCTTGGAAGCACTACTCTTTTTACTCCCATTTCGTATAGAAGTTTAATAGTCTCATAACTACTACTATTAACTTGAGTTGAAGCATGAATTGTAAGATTAGGATACTTCTCCAGACATAAAGAAATCATCCCAAAATCTTGCATTAAAACAGCATCTACTCCTAAATTATATAAAAACTCTACTTCTTTAAGAAAATCTTCTACTTCATTTTCTTTTACTAAAGTATTCATTGTTACATAAATCTTAACACCATAGATTTTACCTAGTTTTAAAACTGTTATTAATTCTTCTTCCGTAAAATTCTTAGCATAACTCCTTGCTCCAAACATTTTACCTGATAAATAGATAGCATCGGCCCCATTATTAAGTGCTGCATAAAATGAATTTATATCTCCTGCTGGTACTAATAGTTCCATAAACATCACTGTCTTTCTATTAATTAATACATTTATATCATACAAAATATTAATGATTTAAACAAGAAAAAAGTACTAAGAGTTATCTTAATACTTTGCTTCTACCCTTATTAGCATAATTTTTCAAGTCCATAACAGATGTACCATACTTTACATCTAAAATATTCATATCTGACACTTTAGTTATTTCTTCTTTATTTTCCACAAAGTACTTTAATTTTCTTATCTCATTGACATCAAGGCAGCATTAAAAAGATGCCATGCTTCTTGAAGTATAGCTCCTATTGTACCTAGAGTAACAGAGACAGGTAAAATAGATAAACATTCATATAACATACTTAATATATTACTATAATCTAAATTAAGATTTACTCCAAACACATTACTTGCTACAGAAACACTTACAGGGATTGCAAAGGTCACTACACCAGAAATAGTTCCTTTTACTAAGGACTTTTTTAAATGTTTCTTTTTCATAGATTTTTAAATCTGCAACTCTTACTTTTTCTTCTTTAGTTTTCATTAAACTTCTCTTTTATTAAATATGTAACTTACTATTATCTAATTCATTTTCTTTACCTAGTAATAAGTTTTCAAAAAACATAACTAAATAACTTTTATCTTCTTTAATACCTTTATTATAATTTATGTAATTCGCTCTTACTAAAGCGTTTCTAAAATATAGAGAATTATCTTTAAATAGTTCATTATTAACATTAAAGCCCATACTTATTAAATATTTTTGAATGAAGATAGAAGTTGTTCTGGTATTACCTTCACTGAATGGATGTACTTGCCAAATCCTTGAGGTAAACTCTGCTATTCTATTAATTAACTCACTTTCATTCATATTAATATAATCTATATTTTTCTCTTCAAGAAAATCATATTTTAAAGACTCTTCTATTAAGTCATAAGATTGATAACTTACTGTATCATTATCTAATATTTCTTCATCTTTAGTGATGTTATAAGTTCTAAATTCTCCAGGATGATATATATCTTTATCAAGGTTTTGAAATAATCTTTTATGATAGTTCTTATAAGTTAGATAATCAAATCTAAAAGATTTATCACTTAATATCTCATAGATAGCAAGTGATACTTCATCAGCTTCTTTTTCACTATTAGATACATTATTATCTTTAGAATAGTATGATGTTATATCATCTTTAACTTCTTTATATGTCTTTTTACCATCAATATGTTCATTAGTTAACTCTACCATATATTTAGATGGTTTTAATCTATCAACTTCTTGTAATCCAAAAGCAATATTCCAATATAATTGTTTAACTTTAGGACTTTTTTCATCAAGTACTTCATTATAAGTTTTTTCGTTCATGGTATCACTTCCCTATATCAATTTATTAAATATAGAATATCATAATTTATACAAATATACTAGTTCATTTTATTTGTTTTTAAAAGAAAAAAGTACTAAGAGTTATCCTAATACTTTACTTCTTCCTCTACTTGCATAGTCTTCTAATTGTTCTTTGGTTAAATTTCCAGTATTTAAAATGCTTATTTCTTTATCAGAACCTTTAGTAATCTCCTCTTTATGTACTAAAAAATATTTTAATTTTTTTAAAGTATCTATTTTATCTTGATACATAAGTAATGAAACTCCAATAGGGATACCACTAAATCCTGCTCCCAAACCAATACTATCCATAATAAAATCAATTACTGTATTTGGATTACCTAATTTATATCCTATAAATGCTCCTATTGGGAAAGCTATAGCAGCAGCAGGATATCCTCTTTTTAAAAAATATTTTTCTCCCATTTCTTTTTCATAGGTTTGAAGATTTGTAATTCTTACCTTATGTTCCATTCTTTTTACTTCTTCATTTCTTCTTTTATACATATAAATTTCCCCCTTGTTAAATTTACTGAAATTATATAAAAAACACTTGATTTTGTCAATGTATATAGAACAAAATCAAGCATTTCCGAATCTTCTATTTCTCTTTCTATAACAATCAAGTGATTTCTCTAAACATTTAATATCATAATCAGGAAAATAAGTATCTGGAAAATCATATTCAGTATAACTTGATTGATATATCATAAAATTACTAATTCTTTTTTCTCCGCTTGTTCTAATAACAAAATCAAGTGGTGGTAAGTCTTGATATAAATTTCTACTTACAACTTCTTTTGTAATATCTTCTATATTTAAAGAACCATCTAATACTTGCTTGGCAATTTTTTTAGTCATATCAACTATTTCACAATCACCACCATAGTTAAGACAAATATTTAGTATTCCTTTTGTATTATTTTTAGTATCATTAGTAATTTTATCCATACTGTCAATTACACTTTTAGGAAGATTTTCACGTCTTCCTGAAAATACTACTTTAACATCATTTTTCTTTATAGATTCTAACTTACTATTGAAAAGTGTTACAAACAGTTTCATTAAGTAATCAACTTCACTTTTTTCACGCTTAAAGTTTTCAGTAGAAAAGGCATATAAGGACACAACTTTAATAGAAGTATTTTTATAAATATAATCAAGAAGATTAATTAGATTATCTGCACCTGCTTTATGTCCTGCACTTCTATTTAGGCCTCGCTCTTTAGCCCATCTACCATTACCATCCATAATAATTCCTAAATGATTAGGATATACTACATCACTCATAATTACTCCTTATTTTTATTTGTTAAGTCATTATAATATTCATAACTTTCTTTAGCGTTATTTTCATTTTCTAGAAGTAAATTATCTGCTTCATCACTATTTATAATTTTTAATGATTTATATCTATCTTCACTATTTAAATATTCTTGATACTTATTAAAGTCACTTTTAGCATCCATTTTAAATTCTTTAGTATCTGGATTATAATGGAAAATTGGAAAATATCCACTACTTGTTGCTTGTTTCTCTTCATCAATAGAGTTACTCATTCCTTTTAGTATACCCCAAGCGATACATGGAGAGTATGCAACTATTAGACTTGGTCCATTATATTTTTCTGCTTCTAACATTACTTTAACTGTACTTGCAGGATTAGCTCCTAAAGATATAGCCCCTACATAGACATCAGAATTAGTTAAAGCTATTTTTAATAAATCTTTCTTGGTTGTCTTTTTACCAGTTGATGCAAATTTTGCCACTGATCCTGCCCTAGTAGACTTACTAGCTTGTCCTCCAGTATTAGAGTAAACTTCTGTATCAAGAACTAAAATATTGACATTTTCTCCACTGTTTAGAACATGGTCTATTCCGTTATATCCTATATCATAAGCCCAACCATCTCCTCCTACAGCCCATAAAGAAATAGGCATAATATATTTCTTTAGAGATTTTAAAGCTTTAATCTTAGTATGAGGAATAACAGAAAGTAAAGCTTTAGCAGTATCTACATTAACATCATTAACATAATCTAAATAAATATCTTTTTCTTCTTCATCAACTTTAGAGATATTTTCATTTATAATATTCTTTAATTGGTTTTTCTTAACTTCATCAGCTATTTTCATTCCAAAGCCAAACTCTGCATTATCTTCAAATAAGGAGTTAGCCCAAGGAACACTATATGGAGTTGAAGGACTAGATGCACCATAAATAGATGAACATCCTGTTGCATTGGCAATTACAAGTCTATCTCCAAATAATTGTGTTAATAGCTTTAGATAAGGTGTCTCCCCACAACCAGCACAAGCACCACTAAACTCAAATCTAGGTCTTTTAAACTGGCTACCTTTAACAGTACTAACACTCATAACATCTTTCTCAGTTACTTCATTAAATAAGTATTCTGTCTCTTTTAAAGTAATATCATTTACAAGACTTTCTTTACTTACCATTTCAAGGGCTTTAACACCTTTCTTACCAGGACAAATATTAGCACATAATCCACAACCAGTACAATCTTTATAACTGACTGAAATTGTAAATTTTAAATTATCTCCTAAATTACTATCTAAAAGTTTATCATTTAAACTATTAGGAGCCTTTTCTACCTCATCTTTATCTAGTAAAAATGGTCTTATTACTGCATGAGGACAAACAAGGGAACATAAGTTACAACTAATACAGTTTTCACTTTTATATTTAGGAACTACTTCACTAATATCACGTTTCTCAAGTCTAGAAAGTCCTCCATCAACAGTACCATCAGGTCTATCTAAAAAAGCACTAACAGGTAAAGTATCTCCTTCACGTTTATCAATTATATCAAACAAACTAGTTCTAACTTCACTAACAGGAATATAATCATCCATACTTTCATCTATCTTAAGTAAGTGTGTTGTATTAATAGCATTATCTACTGCTTTTTTATTTTTATCTGCTAAATTATTTCCTTTAAGTTTAAATCTATCATCAAGATTATCTTTTAACTTCTTAATAGCATAATCACTATCTAGAATATGACCAAATTTAAAGATTAAAGCTTCCATAATTGCACTTATCTTATTACCAAGTCCTTCTTTTTTAGCAATTTTATAAGCATTAACTACATAGACTTTAATATTATTATCTAGAATATACTTTTTATCTTCACTACTTATCATAGAAATAATCTCATCATCAGTTCTACTACTATTAAGAAGAAACACTCCATTCTTTTTAATCTTATTAATAAATCTAAATTTAGTAAGATAAGTATCCTGTGTACAAACTAACAACTTAGCTTTTCCCACATAATAAGTAGATCTAATAGGTGTTTTAGAAAATCTTAAATGACTTAAAGTAACTCCACCTGATTTTTTAGAATCATATTGGAAATAACCTTGGACATAAGCATCTGTAGAATTTCCTGTTATTTTCATTAAATCTTTACATGCAGACACCATTCCATCACTACCATAACCATAAACAAGGAATGATGTTTGTCCTTTATGAGGTAAATTAAACTCTTTATCATAAGGAATACTTAAGTTAGTAACATCATCATCAATTCCTATAGTAAAGTTATGATTAATAGTATCTAAATTATCATATATTGCTTTTATCATAGATGGAGTTGTATCTTTACTAGATAATCCATATCTTCCTCCTACTACTTTAATATCTCTATCTAATGATTTAATAATGTTATCTACATCCAAAAACAATGGTTCTCCTGTACTTCCAGCTTCTTTAGTACGATCTAATACTGCAATCATCTTAACAGTTTTAGGAATACTCTTTAAGAAATATTCTCTTGAAAAAGGTCTATATAAATGTACTTCTACTACTCCAACTTTCTCACCATTATCATTTAAATAATCTACTACTTCTTTAATAGTCTCACAAACACTACCCATGGCAACAATTATTTTAGTAGCATCACGTCTACCATAATAATTAAATGGTGCATAATTTTTTCCTGTTATTTTATTAATTTCCTGCATGTATTCATTAACTATGTCTGGTAATTCTAAATAATATTTATTTCTAACTTCAGTCGCTTGAAAATATATATCATCATTTTCACTAGTACCTCTAGTTACAGGATTATCTGGGTGAAGACTTCTTTTACGAAAAGCATCAAGGGCTTTCTTATCTACTAGTTTTTTTAATTTATTAGTATCAATTACATCTATCTTTTGTAATTCATGACTTGTTCTAAAACCATCAAAAACATTCATAAAAGGAACTCTACCTTTAATAGCAGATAAGTGTGCTACTCCTGTTAAATCCATTACTTCTTGAACTGAAGATGAGGCAAGTATTGCAAAACCTGTACTTCTAGCAGCATAAACATCTTGATGGTCACCAAGTATTGACAAAGCATGAGTTGCAATACTTCTTGCCGCTACATTTATAACACAAGGAAGTAATTCTCCTGCTATTTTATACATATTAGGTATCATTAATAAAAGACCTTGACTAGCTGTATAAGTAGTAGTTAAACATCCTGCTTGAAGCGAACCATGAACCATACCAGCAGCCCCTGCTTCACTTTCCATTTCCACTACTTTAACAGGTTGATTAAAGTAATTAAGTTTTCCTTCACTTGCCCATTTATCAGTAAGTTCTGCCATAGGAGATGCAGGAGTTATTGGGTATATACCTGCAACTTCTGTAAAATTATATGAAACATAACTACAAGCTTCATTTCCATCCATTATTTTCTTCATATATTATCATCACTCTTTTCTATCGTTTCTAAATTTATTATATAATAAAATTATGTTTTTATCTATCTATTTAGAAAAAATTGTGTTATAGTATGAGTGAGAAGCGATATAATTAAAAAACATTACAATATATAGATAGGAGTAAAAACATGAATAAAATTGAAAGTTCAAAACCAGATATTTCTGAATATGGATTTATAAGGCTTTACAGTGCTACTGTAATCTTGCAAGGTAAAAATCCTATATTTGAAAATCATGAATTAGAAAAAGATTTATTTAAGTATTATGATAAAGAAGAATACAATTTCTTTTTTGAAGATATTGTAAAAAGAGAAGATAAAATATTTAAAGATAGTAGTTATTTAGATTTAAATGCTGGTTTAGGGCAAGGATATGCTTTAGGATTATTATTACCACTACAAGGATCTAAAAATTTAAAATCTATTATTAATCTCTCTAGAGAAAATGCTAGTGAAATACTTTCATCATTTAATGAGAAACAGATAGTAGCAATGGAAAATCTATGTAATGAAATGACTGAAGAAAAGAACAAAATGAATAATAAAACATTTACTAAAAAATCAAGTTAAATTTTTGACAAAAGTTAATATCTCGACTTTGACAGTTTTATAAAGACAAAATCTCTCGAACCCTTATTTTATAAGGATTTAGAGAGATTTTTTTG
>CALVVB010000005.1 GCA_944363735.1 uncultured Bacilli bacterium
TTCATACAAAAACCTCTCCATTTCTTCTATTTTATCATGGAGAAGTTTCTATTTACACAATTTTATTTACAGACTCACTAAAAAAGTATTATTGAAATCCTAATTTAGTTCTGTACTAGATTGGGATTTTATATTTTAAATCATAACTTGGTTTTCTTTTATGAATATCTCTAATCAACTCTTCTAAATCTCTATGATTAATTTCATATCTATTTAAAACATCCTTTGTCTTTAACTATTTATAATATCCATTTCTTGATATGTTTATTAATTTATATAAAGATTTAACAGAAAATTCCTTTTGTTTTATTTCTTGAACATTGCAACTTAACCATCTCCTTTATTTTATTATAACAAAAAAATGTAGACACTTTTGTGTCTACATCTATCTTACAACTTCAGAAAAATCACTACTCTTTTATTCTTGATACAAATGAATACATATTATCATTATCTATATTAAAAGTATAAACATAAGTCGTTGGTTCACTAACTTTAATACTAGAATCTAGTGGCACTTGTGTAACTTCTTCATAAATAATTATCTGATTATCATATTTTACTGCTTTAGTTACTTTACTATTAAAATATGAACCACTAACTCTTCCTACTTCAATTATATAGGGAATATAACCATCAAGGGTTTCATTGTAAATATAGTATTTTACACCATATGGGTCTGTTTTAATTGGAATAGATTTATCAATAACAATATTATTACCAAATAAATCTCTATAAGCTAAAAGTAAAGCATCATATGTAAAAAATGAAACATAATTATCATCCAATCCCCATACATCTCCTCTACATAAAGTATGATAAGACAATCCTAAAGAGGAATAAGTATATCCTGTGATTACCATTGTTGTAGGCAGATTAACTATACTAACATTACTAAGTTCATCTTCTTTAAGATTTTGATAAGCTAAAGTAAGTTTACTCATCTCACTAGCTTGACTAACAATATAATTATCATTATTTTCATACATAAAATACTTATAATAACTATTATCTTTTAATACCACTTTATTATATAAAGATTGAACTAATCTACTATTAATATCTAATGTTTCAATAGAAGAACTAGTTTCAACTGTATCAGGATCAACTTTCTCTTTATTATTTGTAGTTCTTATATCATCTTTGAATAGGATATAACTAACACCTGCTGCAATTGCTAAAAGAGCGACAATAACACTAGTTATTAAAATATTTTTTTGACTCATCAAGACCTCCATCTGTACTGCATATAAATAGTATAACAAATGTTAGGTTGTATAGCCATTTTTAATTTTTTTAAGTGTAAACTGCCTGTAAATACTAAATACTCCTCTTTTCATAATATTCATCAAAAGAAAGTCTTCTATCTATTATAGAGCCATCATCTAATATTTCGATGATTCTATTACAAACAGTTTGATTTAACTCGTGGTCTCTAGAAGTTAATATTAACTCTCCCCCAAAATTTTCCAGACCTTTATTTAAAGATGTTATACTCTCTAAATCTAAGTGGTTAGTAGGTTCATCCAATATGAGAAAATTAGGTTCTTCTAACATTAATTTACTAAACATGCAACGAGCTTTCTCTCCTCCTGATAAAACACTAACTTTCTTAAATACATCTTCTCCACTAAATAACATTCTTCCTAAAAAACTTCTTATATGAGTATCATCATCTACTTTGTAAAACTGACTTAACCACTCAATAATAGTTTTATCATTGTCAAAATAATTACTATTATCTTGTGGTAAATAACCAGCTTCTATTGTCTTTCCAAACACTATTTCACCATCATCATATTTAGTAATTCCTGCAAGTATATCAAAAAGTGTTGTTTTTGCTAGATCATTATTAGATATTATTGCAATCTTATCTCCTCTTAGAACTGTAAACGATATTTTATTAAGAATTTTTTTACCATCAACCTCTTTAACTAGATTAGTTACTTTAAGTACTTCTTTACCAATATTTTTAGTAATCTTAAAGTCTATATAAGGATACTTTCTAGATGAAGGTACTATCTCATCTAATTCAATCTTCTCTAACATCTTCTTTCTAGAAGTTGCTTGTTTACTTTTAGAAGCATTTGCAGAGAATCTTGCAATAAAGTCTTGTAATTCTTTTATTTTTTCTTCTTTCTTCTTATTAGCATCCTTCATTTGCTTTAAAGCTAGTTCACTAGATTGATACCAAAAGTCATAATTACCAATATATATCTTCATCTTACCATAATCTATATCTACAATATGGGTACATACTTTATTTAAGAAATGTCTATCATGGCTGACTACTATTACAGTATTAGGGTAATTTATTAAAAACTCTTCTAACCAACTAATTGCATCTAAATCCAAACTGTTGGTAGGTTCGTCTAATAAAAGAATATCAGGATTACCAAATAAAGCTGATGCTAACATTACCTTTACTCTTAATTTAACAGGAATATCCTTCATACTCTTATCAAAATATTCATCACTAACTCCTAGATTAGTTAAAAGTATGGCAGCATCATTTTCAGCATTCCATCCATCCATATCTAAAAATTCTGCTTCAAGATCAGCGAGTCTATATCCATCTTCTTCACTAAATTCTGTATGAGAGTATAATTCTTCTTTTTCTTTCATAATTTTATAAAGTTTATCATTACCCATAATAACAACATCTAAAACTCTCATATCATCATATTCATAATGATCTTGTTTTAAAATAGAAATTCTTTCGCCTTTACTAACTGTAATATCTCCTGTTGTGGTATCAATTTCTTTTGTAAGGAGTTTTAAAAAAGTACTTTTTCCTGCTCCATTCGCTCCTATTATTCCATAACAATTTCCATTAGTAAATTTTAAATTAACATCACTGAATAAAGTCCTTTTATCAAATTTTAGACTAACATTATTTACTTGTAACATAATATCACCTCAAAACAATTAAAATTTTAACAGAAAAAGAAAGAAAAAGAAAGTTATTTTAAAACTTTCTTATAACTTATTGATGCTTCAATAGGATAATGGGTACTAATTTGCATAATATCGACAAGACCAATTTGTTTTTTTACATCAGTTGCTTCTAAATTTTGAGAAATCAACATATGGTGTATTGGCTTTTTCTTCCCATAATAACTGGAAGCGATAGATGAAGAAATATCTACTAAATTATAATCAGCACAAAATTTTTCTATATCTACATCGTGAAAAGTACCTGATACTATACATGATTTAACATATTCATTACTATCAGTATTATTATAAAGTCTGTATAGTTCTTTGAACTCTTCTAGGCTTTCTTTTTTACTTTTCTTGACATTAAATAAGGCAATAGGATCTCTTTCCAGTTGAGAAACAAATACACTACATGTTTTACCATCATGACACCCTAAATATGGAACCTTTGATCTTAATAAAACCATAGACTGTTTCATATGATTAAATATTCTATATTGACCAAGATTATCTTGCATTTTTAGATTATAAAGTAACTTCTTATTCCCTTGTAACAAAGTAATATCAAAATTTTCTTTTTTAATAAAATCAACAACTGCTTCTGTAATTTTAGTTTTACCTTTAAGTAAAGCGAAAGCATTTTTGTCTAAATCAAGGCTAAATATTCTTAAATTTTTCATAATACCCCTCCGAATGTGCCATTATTATAGCATATAACTTTATTAAACGCAACCTAAATTTCCTTTACTTTTAAGATATAGCTTTCTAATAAATTCTACTGGTATAACAGAAAAAGCACAGATTAGCATTATTTCTATTTCTTTTAAGCTAAGAGATGTTGTTCTAAATAAATCACCTCCATAATAAATTAGAAGAACTTGAACTGCTACTATGAAAAGAATTATTCCTAAAAACACTTTATTAGAAAGAAGGTTAGCAAAGATATTTAAACGAGAAGTTCTAGCATTAAAACTATTAAATATCATCATAAATATGAAAAGGCCAAAGAAAGCACTCATAAAATAAATATCGTTTTTACCACTTCTAAAGAATGAATGAATTAGAGGACTTTTTAAAAAGAATATGCAAAGTAAAAAGGAATAAATACTAGTAAAGACTATCTCATGTATCATATAACTATTAAGAATTTTCTCATCACGTTTTTTAGGAGGCTCATCCATATATTCTAAAAGAGGAGCTTCATAAGAAAAAGCAATACCTGCAAGAGTATCCATAACCATATTAACCCAAAGCATTTGAATAACAGTTACAGGATTAGCAACTCCGATAAAAGGTCCTACTATTGATAAGAAAACAGCGCAGAAATTAACAGTTAATTGAAAAATAATGAATTTACGAATACTTTTAAATATTGTTCTACCATAAAGTATTGCTTTAACAATGGAATTGAAGTTGTTGTCAAGTAGAATAATATCACTAGCTTCTTTAGCAACTTCTGTCCCACTTCCCATAGCAAAACCAACATCTGCCTTTTTTAAAGCAGGAGCATCATTAACACCATCACCAGTCATACCGACAACTAAACCTAACTCTTGACTTAGTCTAACTAATCTACTCTTATCAGTAGGTAAAGCTCTTGAAACAACAGAAAGTCTAGGAATAATCTTTTTAACATCAACATCACTCATATTATTAAGTTCACTACTTGTAAGAATAATATCTTTATCATCAAAAATAATTCCTGCATCTTTTGCAATAGACATCGCTGTCTTCTTATTATCCCCAGTAATCATAACAGTCCTAATACCAGCTTTTCTAACAAGCTCTATTCCATCTTTAACCTCTTCTCTTAACTCATCTTTAATAAATAATAAAGATATAAAAGATAAACCACTACCATCATCCATAGCAAGTATTAAGACTCTAATACCAAAAGAGGTATATTCATCTATTACATCTATAATTCTATTTTTATTAACAAAAGGAATCTTTTTTCCACTAGAAGAAATATAATACTTACATTTATCAAGTAATACTTCAGGAGCACCTTTATAATAAGTTATCTCTTTACTTCCATCTAATACTTTAGTATAGGAATATTTATTCTTACTATCAAAAGGGACTTCCTTTATCTTTTTAACAGAATAATTACTTTCATCTAAATAATTAACAATTGCCTTATCAGTAGCATTCCCTCCTATCCAAATATTTTTTTTCTCATCATATACACAATTAGTATTAGATAAAATTGCATTTTTCAAGATATTATAATAAGAAATACTATTCTTAAGTCTATCTTTTTCTTTATAATAATCAAAATTACCAAACATAACTCCTACTACTTCAAGTTCTCCTTTAGTAAGAGTACCAGTTTTATCTGTAAATAAAATATTTAAACTCCCAGCAGTCTCTATTCCCATAAGTTTTCTAACTAAAACATTATCTTTTAACATTCTTTTCATATTACTAGAAAGTACCAAAGTAATCATCATAGGTAACCCTTCAGGGACAGATACTACTATTATTGTAACAGCAAGTGTTAAAGCTTGAAGAAAATAAGCAACTAGTAAGGATGTATCAGAAAGAGTAAAAAGTATTCTATTTATATCAAAGTTATTATTTATAATAAGAACAGAAAACAAATATGAAAAAGCAACAAGAAAAGCACCAATATAGCCTATTCTACTAATTACTTTAGCAAGATCTCTTAACCTTAATTTTAAAGGGCTTTCAGGCTGTTTTTCTTGTAACTCTAAAGATATCTTACCATAAAAAGTATTAATTCCTACTTTAGTAACAATCATCTCTCCTACTCCATGATATATAACACTACCTCTTAATAGTTCATTATTATTATTTGGATTAAGTCCACTAATAAAGGGTTTTTTATATACTTCTTTGCTTTCTCCTGTAATAGAAGATTCATCTACACTAACTTCTCCTTTAATTAGTACACCATCTGCAACTATTCTATCTCCACTTTCAAGTATGATAATATCTTCTACTACTACATCATTTATATCTATGAGTAATATTTTTCCATCACGTCTGACTTTTACTTTAATAGATTCTGCTTCACTTTGTAGTTTTAAAAAAGCTTTCTCACTTCCATACTCTGATATTGTTGAAATAAATGATGCTAGAAATATTGCAATTACAATACCAACAGTTTCATACCAATCAAAATCTTGAATTAAAAATACTGTTTTAATACCAAGGGCAATTAAAAGTATTTTAATAATTGGATCTCCTAAACTTCTAATTAATTGTCTAAAAAAACTATCTTTTTTTACTGCTACTAAAGAATTCTTACCATATTTATCTCGTGACTTAATAACTTCATCATTACTTAAACCATTGCTATTTACTTTCATAAGTTACCTCCTAAAAAATAATATGAAAGTAAGTAATTAATTAAGATAATTATAACAAGACAAAAAAATACATATAACTTAATATATGTATTAATTATATAATAAAAAGAAAAAGAGCCTAGGCTCTTTATCTACTTCTAATTAATGCAATGTAATTATTTACTTTACTAGTCCAAGTAGTACTTGCTGCATATTTTGGACCAATTGTCTCAACAGTAGTTAAACCAACAGCATAATAATTACGATATAAGTTATCTAAATAACCCATAATACCTTCATCAAGTGTAGGATATGCTTTATAAGATCCTCCGCCACAACTAGGTCCACCTTTTTGACCACCAACATTATTACACTCACGAACTAAACTACTACAAGTACCATTACATCCAGTCTCATGAAGAATAATAGCAGTTGCCATATAAGGATCGATTCCCAGTTGTAGTGAATAACTAGCAATTAGATATCCTTTTCCTGAAATATTAGACTTTAAAGATCTATTTAACTTATCAGCTAACTCTTCCATTGTTAATCCATCGTAAACTATAGGATCAACCGGGATAGTACTAACATCTTCATAAGTTTTAACATCCTCAAGTTCTTCTTCAATAACTACTTTTTCTGTTTTTATATTAGTAGATTCATTTTCTATTTCAGTATTATCAGATTCTAAATCAGAACTATTTTCATTATTTTCTACTTCTTTAATTTTTCCTGAATAAGAATCGTTCATTGTCACAGTTTCATAAGCTACAGTATTATCTTCTATTTCAAAAGCTTTATACTGTAATACTCCGGCTAAACCTATCATAAAAACACCAATTGATGCTAAAGTAAGGCTCAGCTTACTAACTTTTTTCATAGTTCCTCCTTCAAATAAGAACAATAAAATTATAGCAAATTATTATTTTTTTGTCAAATTTGACACCTGAACCTATTATATTATATGCATTTTTTATATTTTTTACTTGACTTTTATCCTATTTCATTTATCAATGATAAATTAACTTTTTTCTTATTTAAATCAATACTTTCTACATAACAATCAACTATATCTCCAACACTAAATAAATCACTAGGATTCTTAATATACTCATGAGTTAGTTTAGAAATATGAGCAAGGCCATCATTTTTTAATCCTATATCAATAAATAGACCAAAATCGACCACATTACGTACAGTTCCTTGTAATTTATCACCAATCTTTAAATCTTCTATATGTAAGATATCGTTTCTTAAAATTGGTTGTGGGTATGAATCACGTAAATCTCGCATTGGTTTTTCTAAAGACTCTATAATATCATCTAAAGTATAGTTATCAATATTTATCTCTTTACTAATCTTTTCTCTATTTAAATTATTCAATTTATCAATTAGTTCTTTACTACCCAAATCATTTTCCTTATATCCTAAATAATTTAAAAGTTCTCTAGTTTTATTATAACTTTCAGGGTGAATTGAGGTTTTATCTAAAGGATTATCTCCATCTAATATTCTTAAAAATCCCACTGCTTGTTCATAAATTTTATCACTCATTCCTTTAATAGAAAGTAATTCATTTCTATTTTTAAATTTACCATAACTTTCTCTAAAGGAAATGATATTATCTATTACTTTTTTATTTAATCCTGATACATATTTTAACAATGAAGGACTTGCTGTATTAATATTAACACCAACTCCGTTAACAGCTTTACTAACAACAAAGTTTAAAGATTCATCTAATTTTTTTACTGGTACATCATGTTGATAAAGACCAACTCCAATACTTTTTGGATCTATTTTAACAAGCTCTGATAAGGCATCTTGAACTCTTCTTCCAATACTAACAGCACTTCTTTTTTCGACAGTTAATAATGGAAACTCTTCTATTGCAAGTTTACTAGCAGAATAAACAGATGCCCCTGCTTCACTTACTATTATATAAGATACATCTTTTTTACAAGATTTAATTGTATCTGCCACAAAAGCTTCACTTTCACGAGATGCAGTACCATTTCCAATAGCGATTACATCAATATTGTATTTATCTATTAGTTCAAGTAGTGTCTTTTTAGAGCCTTCTATATCATTATGAGGTTCTGTTGGATAGATAACAGCGATTTCTAATACTTTACCAGTTTTATCTAGTACAGCAAGTTTACAACCGGTTCTAAAAGCAGGGTCAAAACCTAAAACAGTTTTGTCTTTTAAAGGTGGTGTCAATAAAAGTTTTTCTACATTAATAGAAAAATTATCAATCGCTCGTACTTCTCCTTTTTCTTTTAATTCACTTCTAACTTCTCTATCAACACTAGGTAATATTAGTCTTTTAAGACTATCATTGATAGAATCACTTATTATATCATAGCAAAAAGATTCTTTATTCTTAATTACTTTAGTTTTTAAATAATTAATAATTTTTTCAGTGTCATAATCCAGTTTAACAGAAAGTACACCTTCTTTTTCTCCTCTATTTATCGCTAAAATTCGATGTGGTTTAATATATTTTATTGTTTCTGTAAAGTCATAATAGTTACTATAAGTCTTATCTTCATCATTAGCACTTTTCTTTAATTTACTAACAATAACTCCTTCTTTAAAGATATAATTTCTAATCCATTTACGATAATATGCATTATCACTAATCCATTCAGCAATTATATACTTTGCTCCCATAATAGCATCTTCAACAGTCTTAACCTTATCATTAAGATATTTTGATGCAATAGTATTTATATCTCCTTTAGTAGGACAAGACATAATAATCTTTGATAGAGGTTCTAATCCATTATTAATAGCATCTGTAGCTTTTGTCTTTTTCTTCTCTTTATAAGGACGATATAAATCATCTACTTCTACTAACTTACTACATTTCATAATAGATGTTTTTAATTCATCAGTAAGAAGTCCCTTCTCATCAATTAATCTAATAACATCTTCTTTACGTTTTAAAAGATTAACTTGATATTGATAAACATCATCTATAGATTTTATAATTTCTTCATTTAAAGCCCCTGTCACTTCTTTACGATATCTTGCAATAAAAGGGATAGTATTCCCCTCTTCTAACAAATTTAGTACAGTTATAACCTGTTTCTTACTGATATCTAAATCTTTGCTAATCTCTTCAATAATTACTTCATTCATAAACATCCTCTTTTCTAACAATATCTATTTTATTATAAATACTAAAATGATAAAAGTAAAAAAAAATTACTTGACAGAAAAATACGCAGTAATACATAAATTTCTATCTAGTAATTTTATTGGAAGAAATGATTCCTAATACTTCATAACCTATAATACAATCAATAATACTAAAGTCAAAATTATCTATAGTTATTTTTTATATATAAAGATTTGATCACTAATAATTTTTTATCAATAACCCACCCTTAAAATTTCGAAAGTAACGTTTTTACTAATGCCATAATTCATAGCTTCCTTACTTGTTTTAAAAAGCAAATCAAAGTCATGAACTTTATCAAAACCTACTTTACTACCAGTGTCTATAACTATACCTATAAATTCTCCAATCTTACTATTAGTAACTCTTACAATGGTACCAAAAGGAATATCATCATCTCCTGACAATATTCTGACATTGCCATAAGTAGAATCATTGTAATATATACTATCTCCGATATAGTGTCCTGATGCTGTAAAATTACCTATATCTGAACCATATCCACTCATAGTACCAGTAAAAGTAGAGCCCACTGTAAGGGATGGAATATTAGTTTCTATATTAGGTTTATTTGTGTTATCTTCTGCTGATTCAGTCTTATTTACTGTATCATTTTTAGACTTTTCTTCTATAACTTTTTCTTGTACCTTTTCGACTTTAATTGGTTCTTCTTCTACCTCAGTAATAATCTCTACGGGAGCGATTTCAATAACTTCTTCTTTTTTTATTGCATCACTATTTACATAAGTTATTTTATTATTTACATCTATATCTTTTATATTAGGTGTAGTTGTGCTGACAAGCAAACAACACCCCATAAATAAAATTGCATTAATAATATAAATGGTTCTTTTCATAAATATCACTGCCTTCTATTTTCATTAATATCTTAACATATTGACATTTATAATACAACCATTTGACAATAACACAAGTGTAAACTACTGTTCATAATAACTTTTGATAACATCATAATCACAGTAAGGTAAATATTTATCATCAATAGCCATATAATCATCTCTACCCTTACCAGCGATTAAAATAATATCATTATCCTCTGCTATATCTAAAGCTTTATATATTGCTTTTTGTCTATCAACGATTCTCTCATAATTTGTTTTATTAGATCCGCTTATTAAATCATCTATAATATTATTAGGATCTTCAAACCTTGGATCATCCATTGTAAATATAACATAATCTGATTTTTCTAAAACTACTTTACCCATACTTGGTCTTTTAGATTCTTCTCTTCCACCAGCACTACCAGTAACTGTGATTATTCTATTTTCTTTAATTCTATTTAAGAACGTTAATATATTATCTAGTGCATCTGTAGTATGAGCATAATCTAATATAACTGTGTATTTATCTGTAAAAGGTAACTTTTCCATTCTACCTTCTATTTGCGTTAAATTACTAATTCTATCTATAATACTATCAAAACTCATTCCTTTACACAAAAGGCATAATAAAGCACATCCTAAATTATCAACGTTGAATCTACCAAGTAGTGGGGATATTACTTCATATATCTTATTATTATATTTAAATTTAATAATAGTTTTGTCTCTTTTTAAAATATAATCTTCTATTTTTAAAGTATCACTATCTTTATATCCATAACTTATAATATTGCCATGAGCTTCTTTTTTAAATTTATCAAAATATTTATCACTACTATTTAAGATTGAATAGCCATCATCTTTAACTTGTCTAACTAACTGACATTTAGAATCTACATAGTTTTCCAATGTCTTATGAATATTTAAATGATCTTCAGTAATATTAGTAACAATGCCTATATCATATTTAATATCATCTAGTCTATGTCTATAAAAAGCTTCACTAGAAGTTTCCATACAAATGGTATTACATCCTGCATCAATAAACTCTTTAAAATACATATAAAGCCTATCTACATCAGGAGTAGTATTTCTCATACTAAAATGTTTATCTTTATATTTTCTACCATTAGTACCTATATAGGCACAACTATCACCTAATAGTTTATAAATAATCTCTGCAACTGTAGTTTTACCATTGGTACCTGTAACACCTATTATATAAGCATTGTCACATGGATAGTCATAAAACTTTGCACTTATTTTTCTAAGTTCTAAATTAGTATTATCTACTCTTATAACAGGAACAGATTTTTCTCCTACATCACGACTAACAACGATCGCACTCGCTCCATTACTAATCGCTTCATCAATAAAATCATGCCGATCTGCAGTCACTCCCATTGTACATACAAATAAATCACCATTTTCTATTTCTTTAGAATTTATTTTAATAGATTTAATAAGCCTATTATCATCTATGTTATATAATTCACTTAATTTTTTCAACTTACATCAACACCTTCTACTATAAAATATAAATATATACAAAGATTGTTACTTACATTATATATCAACTATAAGATAATTAAAAGAAAAAAGACTTCTTTATAAGAAATCTATTTCTTCCTACGTTCTACTTTAAGTCCCATCATTAAATCATTAACTGGAATATTTCTATCAAGTTTTTCATCTTTTATGACTTCAATTGATAAAGTTTCTTCTTTAACATAATTTAGATATTTATCAAGCATTATGTCAATAATTTCTTCTCCATTATAGTAAAGATTAATTCTATCAGTAATAACAAAATCAGCTTCTTTTCTAAGACTTTGTACTTTTCTAACAACCTCACGAGCTAATCCTTCAAGGATTAAGTCTTCAGTTAATGTCGTATCTAATACAACACTAATATTACCATTACTTGAGGCACAGTAACCTTCTTTATTCTTAAGTGTTGTAATAATCATATCTTCAGTTATTTTTAATTCTTCACCTAAAAAGTCTGTAGTATAGTAACCTGATTTAATCTGATTAACATCATTGATATTAAACTTACTAACTAATTCTTGGAATTCTTTGATATTTGAACCAAACACCTTACCAACAACTCTAAAGTTAGGTTTAACTATATAATCCATGTAAAGACTCATATCTTCTTCATAAACTACTTCTTTTACATTTAACTCTTCTAAAATTATAGATTCTAACTCTCCTACTACACTTTGAGCAGCTTTAGGAACGATTATAAAGTTAAGTGGCTGTCTAACTTTAATAGATACATCTTCACGAGCATTACGTCCTAAACTACAAATATCACGCACTAAACTCATTCTGTTTTCAAGTTCACTTGATATTAATGTTTCATCTGCTTTCGGAAAATCCGCTAGATGAACACTTTTGCCATCTGTTAAATTACGATAAATTTCTTCTGTGACAAATGGAGTAACAGGAGCTGCCATTTCACATAAAGTTAGTAAAACTTCATAAGTAGTTTGATAAACTGCCTTTTTACTTTCTGTAAGTTCACTATCCCAGAATCTTTTTCTATTACTTCTAATATACCAGTTAGAAAAATCATCATTTAGGAAATCTACGATATAATGAACTACTTTATTTAGATCATATTCATCATAGGCTTTAGTAACAAGTGCTAAAGTATTATTAAGTCTAGATAATAACCATTTATCAGTAATATCACGTTCATTTACAGGAACATTATAAACTCTAGGATCTATTTTATCTGCATTTGCATACATCTCAAAGAATGAATATGCATTTTTAAGAGTTGATAAGTATTTAGAATTAACTTCTTTTAAACCATCATTATCAAATTTAATTGGTGTCCAGACAGGAGAAACATAAGGTAGATAAAATCTAATAACGTCAGTTCCAAATTCATTCATCAAATCAAATGGTTTAACAATATTACCTTTACTTTTACTCATCTTCTTCCCATACTTGTCAAGTAGCAAGTCATTAACTAATACATTTTTATATGGGCTTTTACCGGTAACAAAAGTAGAAATTAACATAAGTGTATAAAACCATCCTCTAGTTTGATCAATTCCTTCACAGATAAAATCTGCTGGAAATTGGTCTTCAAACAATTCTTTGTTTTCGAATGGATAATGGTATTGTGCAAAAGGCATAGAACCTGAATCAAACCAGCAGTCAATAACTTCACTAACACGACTCATCTCTTTACCACATTCAGGACATTTAATATGAATATCATCAACATATGGACGATGTAATTCTACCTTCTCATCTATATCTTCTATTGCTTTTTCAATAAGTTCAGCTCGTGAACCTATCATTTCTTCGTGTCCACAACTACATTTCCATAAAGGTAATGGAGTACCCCAGTACCTATTTCTAGATACTGCCCAGTCATTCATATTTAATAGCCAGTTACCAAATCTTTTTTCTCCAACAAAAGTAGGATACCAGTTAACACTATTATTATTCTTAACAACTTGATCTTTTATTTTTGTAACTTCTAAATAGTATGATGGTTTAGCATAGTATAAAAGTGGAGTATCGCATCTCCAACAATGTGGATAATTGTGTTCCATTTTAATTTTCTTAAACAATTTACCATTTTCTTTTAAATATTTAATAACTTCTATATCAGCATCAAATACTCGCATACCTTGCCATAAACCTTCAGTATATTTACCATCTTCACCAACTGGATTTAAAACAGGTAAATTATATTTCTTACCTACATTATAGTCATCTTGACCAAAAGCAGGAGCGATATGAACAATACCAGTACCATCTTCCATAGTTACATAGTCATCTACTGTTACAAAGAAGGCTTTTTTATCAACTTTTAAACTAGGTATTAACTGTTCATATTCCATAAACTCTAAGTTCTTACCACTATATTCTTCTAATACTGTATATTCATCTCCAAGTACTTTAGAAGCTAGTTTTTTGCCCACAATAAATTTATTACCTTGGCTTTCTACTAATACATACTCTTCTCTTGGATTAACACATAGTGCTACATTACTAATCAAAGTCCAAGGAGTAGTAGTCCACACTAAGAAATAAACATCTTCATCTTTTTTCTTCATTGGAACAATAACAGTATTAGCAGTTACTTCTTTATAACCTTGTGCTACTTCATGAGAAGCAAGACCAGTACCACATCTTGTACAGTATGGAAGTATCTTATGCCCTTCATAAAATAATCCTTCATCAAAGAATTTTTTAAGAATCCACCATTCTGTTTCTATATAGTTATTATCATAAGTAACATAGGGATGCTCTAAATCAATAAATTGTCCCATTTCTTTAGTTAAATCAGAGAAAGCCTTCTCATTTTCCCAAACACTTTCACGACATTTTTGATTGAATTCTTTAATACCATAGTCTTCGATATCTTTCTTACTACTAAAACCTAGTTCCTTTTCTACTTGTAACTCTACAGGAAGTCCATGAGTATCCCAACCTACTTTACGAAGAACTCTATACCCTTGCATAGTCTTATATTTACAAAAGGTATCTTTTAAAAACTTAGCCATCATATGATGTAGTCCTGGTTTCCCATTAGCAGTTGCAGGTCCATCATAAAAGACAAAGTTTTCACAATCCTTTCTATTATCTATACATTGTTTTAAGATATCCATCTTCTCCCAAGTCTTTAAAATGTCCATCTCAACTTCATGAGTTTTACCTTTTTCAAGTTCTTTAAATGCCATAAATTCTCCCTCCTAAACAAAAAAATCTATGAATCACAAGGGTGTTAAAAATAACACTGTACCACCTTGGTTCATAGATTTTGTCTATCTTATTAATATAACGGTTTTACCCGGCTTTAACTTATCCTTAAAGCACAACTTGAAAGTGATCCGAAATAAGTTCCTTTATTCTTTTCCACCAACCAAGAACTCTCTTTAAAATTTCCTTACTTCCGTCTTTCGCACTTGTTTTAAATAAAACTAAACAAAATATATCACAGTTTTAGTAGTTTATGCAACTATTTTTACAAATGTTTTATTATTTTCTTTTCCCCAACAATAATATTAGTAAAAACAGAATCCATTTCCATCATACTAATGCAGCCTATTTCTTCTTTATCTAATTTTAACTTTAACTCATCTTTACTAAGTAGTATACCACCTGCTGTACTATTATATCCAGTTATAGTAATACAACTCTAATACCGTAAATATTAGTTTTATGATTTCCCCTCAAAACATCTTCTAAGTCTACTTTAATTATAATAAGAATAAAGATTATTAATAGAAGTCTTATTATCTTTAGCATATTTCTTTAATTCTTGATATTTTATTAAAATAACATCATCTTTTAAACTATCAGGATACTTATATAATAATAAGTAAAGCTGTTTTAAAAACAATTTAAATTGATGCTCTTGATAATCATCCTAATCATATTTTATATTAGAAATTCTCTCACGCCATTCAACAGTTTGATTTTCCTTATTTGCAAAATTAGTTACTCTAGCAATCATAGTATTTTCTACCTTCAATTAGTGCTTATTATATGTTAAAGAAAAGAAAAAAGCAAGAATTCTATCTTACTTCATAGTTCTTCCAACATCTAAACTAGGAGCATTACTAAATACATCGCCAGTATTATTAACTGACATCAAAGCTTCTCTCATACTATCTAACTGTGCTCTTTTAATGGCAATGTCTTGTTCCTTTTTTTCTCTTTTAGCTTCATTTTTCTCTTTAGCTTCCTGATGAGCGTAAGAGACACTATCTATTTTTACTTTAATATCTCGTTTAATATCATTATATCTATTATTAATATTAGCTTTTAAGTCATTTAACTCACTATTAAACATAACTCTTATTCCCGACATAGCCTTGGAAACTTTACCCATCATATCATAGGTATTAACTATCATTTTACCTTCTGTTTCTAAAGCCTTTTCCTTAGCTTTGCTAATTAACGTATCTTTCTTACTTTTAAAATATCTAACCACTCTGTTAGTAGCTTTTCCCATATAACTACTTTGTGTACGTGCTTTTTGTATTTTTTCATTTATATTAGAAAATGGAACATCACGATTCTTCAATTCTATTTTAACGCCTTCATCAAAATTAATAGCATCACTTAACTCCTGTTCTCTGGCTTTCTCTTCTTCTTTTTTCTTTTTCTCTACTGCTCTATCATATTTATTAGTTGCATATTTTAACTTAATATCTTCTATCGCATTCCTAATAGTTAAATCTATAGTAGTATTTTCTCTAATTTTTTTAACAGCAGAATTTTTAACACTAATAACAAAAGATGCTGAACTATTAACTCTACTATGACCCATTTCTTTTATATAATCAAAAGTATCTCTAACTTCACTACCAATCTCTTCACCGAAATTAATAACGCTATCTTTTTTCTCAGCGACAAAGTTTACTATATCTTCTTTTCTTTTATCTCTAATAGCCGCCTTAAAGTCTGATTTTGCCTGTTTCCTTTCTAATTTTACTTGTTTCTCTTGTAGCTTCTCTGCTCTTCTAATCTCTTTCTCTCGTTTCTTCTCTAACTTCTCTATCATTGCATCATACTTTGCAATAGATTGTTCTATTCTAAAACGTCTATAAGGAGCAAGAAGTTTATTAGAAATAGAAGTAATTCTAGCCTTTCTAAGTGTTGCCTTTGCATTCTTATACTCCTCTAAGCTAGAAACTAATCTCTCTTCATCAGACAAAAGCTCTCTATCTAACTCTTCTAATGACATAACCATATTTATCACTCACCTTATGAAAACATTGCATTTACTATATCTTTTAATTTGTTTCTTTCTTCATCACTTTCTAAATCAACTAGAGTATCTTTATTATCATTATCTTTAATTATACGAGAAGCTAAAATATCACTAGTCTCATCACCTTTATCAATCGCATAAATTGCATAATCATTACCATCAAGACTAACAGTTTTTAGTATTTCTGCCTCTTTTACTTCTCCGTCTACTTCAATTTTAAATTTTGCATCCTCCATAATCATAACCTCCTTTTATCTTATATAACTATATTAGCATAGAAAAAGAAAAAAAGATAGAAAATTCTATCTATTTATCAGTAGAACCAAAGCCACCGTTTCTAATGCCAGAAGCATTATCATTATCAACTATTAAATATTTTTGAAATATTGCTTGTCCTACCGCTTCACCTTTTTTTATAGTAACATCTTCATCTTTTAAATTAATACATTGTATAAAGATATGGCCTTCATTATCACTGTTATTATAATAATCAGAATCTATTACTCCTACATTATGAGGAAAGCTAATACCTTGTTTTTTAGGAGAAGAGCTTCTTGGTACTATAAGTAATACTTCATCACTTTGCATATAAGCTTTAAGTCCTGTTGGAATTAATGTTGGTTTCATTCCTTTCTTAAAACTAGGTAAAACAATCTCTTCTGCTGCTTCTATATCATAAGCGGCAGAGTTTTTTGTCTTTCTAACAGGTAAATTAATTCCTTTATCAATATATTCTTTAACTATTTCAAAACCTCTTGTTTTCATTATTTAATTCTCCTCTAATTTATATTTGTCACTTCCATATAGCTTATAAGCTTTTCTTGTTCTTTTAAAAGTTTTTTGTTCTTCTTTTTCTTCATGATTAGATAACTCTAAATTTAACTTTTCCAAGACACAAAGAACACTATCTTCCCTAGCTTGAGCCTCAATATCTAAATATTCTTTCTCAGCATATGGAGCCTCATATTGTCTAGTTCCAATACAAGCAACTACATCGTCATCTATTGAATATAATTGCAATATTTTTTCGTTATTTAAAGTTTCTAACACTGAAGGAAAAGACTCTAAAGTTTCTACCTCACTTCCTATAAATGCAGCAGGTACCATTCCTTTATCACCCTTTTTCAAGTATCCTCCTGATATCCTGCCATATTCACCACTCATAATTAAGGTAAAACCTTCTTTTAATCTTTCTTCCATTATTTTGCTCCTTCTAATATTTTACTATTATCAATATAAAGGACAATCTCTTTACTGTCAAGAGACTTAGGAACATCGATAATTCTTTGGTTAGCACTTCCTATATAATGAAGTTTTTCTTCCTTTTGTGATAAAATGAATTTTCCATCTAAAAGTACATCTATATTATTAAGAATATCTTCTAAATAAGTATCAACCTCTCTTTGAGCCATTAACTCTTCCCAAGTATACCCTGTATAACACCAAATATTTTTATTTGGATATAATTCTCTTATATTAGTAACTAAATCTCTAATCATCTTTCTATTACCAAGAAATAGAGGATCTCCCCCTGATAAAGTAATACCATTACACCAATCTTGATCAAGTTCACGATAAATTTCTTCTATTGCTTTATCATCGAATTCTACTCCATCATTAGGATCCCAAGTAAGAGCATTTTGACAACCTGGGCATTTATGAGAGCATCCACTAACCCATAAAACTACTCTTAAACCTTCTCCATTTAACATATCCGCTTTTGTTATATTATGATATTTCATTTAAAAGTTCCCTCCTCTATTTCCTTTTTATTTCTAGCATTTTTCTTATCTAACAAAATTTTACATCTTCATTAGTTAAATTACAATACTTTTAACCAATTATATTACTATTAAAACATCTTTTACTTTGTAGTAATTAATTTACATAGACTTTCTTTCAGCAATCTCTGCCATTTTAGCTTTATTAAGTCTTGTATCACCATGGACTCTTGAATATGATAAATATCCATTCATTCTATCTATTTTAGTTAAATCACTACTACCACACTTTGGACAAACATCCATGTCTAACTCTTGATGTCCACAGTTATTACAATATGATAATGCTAAATTAACCCCTTCATAGAAACCTTTATCCATCGCTCTTTCTACATAAGTTCTCATCGCTTTATCATTGTAGTTTAGATTATATCTAACATACTGAATTCTTCCACCTCTAAATAAATCCCAGAATCTACCTTCTAAATCTTGTTTTTGAATACCACTAATATCTTCCCAAACAGCACAATGGAAACTATTAGAAACATATTCTCTATCAGAAACCCCTTTAACTATACCATATTTCTTTCTAAATTGTTCTACTTGTGTACCACATAAAGATTCTGCTGGTGTTCCATATATTGCATAAAGAACGTTATCTTCTTTTTTAAATTTCTGAATTTTTTCATTAATATACTTCATAACCTCTAAAGCGAAAGATCCATCTTCAACTAAACTTTTACCATTATATAATTCTTGTAATTCATTTAAAGCTGTAATTCCAAAAGATACGGTTGATGATTTTAATATTGGTTCTATTGGTTCATTAGGTTTTAAATTGCCTCCATAAAAGCCTCCTTCACAGTAAGCAAGTGGATTAGTAGAAGCTTTCTTTTTCGCAAGATAATCTCTTGTCCTAATATGAACTTTTCTAATCATTTCAAGATAATAATCTAAAACTTCGTAAAAATCTTTTTGTTCTTCTCTTGCTTTAGCAAGTATCATTGGTAAATTCAAAGATATCGCTCCAATATTAAATCTACCAATAAACACAGGTTTGTCGTCATCATCTGCTGGTTCCATTCCTCCACGTTCATACCAAGGAGATAGAAAAGCACGACATCCCATTGGACTTACAATACGACCATATTTCTTATACATCTCTGGAACATATCCTTCTCCTGTCAATGATAAATAATCAGGATACATTGTTTTACTACTACATTCTAGTGCTGTGTCAAATAAATGTGCCATTTTCTTTCCTTCACCATGTAAGTTCTTATCATATAAAAATACTAGTTTAGGAAATAAAGTTGGTTTTCTAAATCCAGGTTTACCTTGACCTTTCATATGTGTTTTCAAGATTATTTCTGATACCATTTGCCCATAAGGGTCTTGTTCTACTCCAAAAGTAAATGTAACAAATGGATAGTCTCCACGAGAAGAACCTACACTATTAAGTTTATATTCAATACCTTGATATCCTTGTTCACATTCACGTCTTGTTTTCTTCCAAGCATATTCTTCAGCTTTTGCAGGATCAACTCCACCAGTAATTTCCATATATTCATCATAAAATTTATTATAACTCTTCTTTGCATAAGGAGTAAGTATTGTATCTACTTCAGGAACTGTAAAACCACCATATTGCATTGCTGCTGTATTAATGATAACATCTCCCATAACATCAAAAGCTGTGTCTAATGTTTTTGGTTCATTATACCAAAGATTGCCCATTTCAAAACCATCTTTCATAACAGTACCAACATCGCATAAACAACAGTTCATGGTATCACGTCTTGCACTCATATCATGAATATATATATATCCATCTTCACAAGCCTCGATCTCTGCTTTAGTTAAGAAGAATTTTTTATAAAGCTCTTTATTAAGATTTCCATATACTAAACTTCTTTGTGTAGATACTAAGGCACTATCAGTATTAGAATTTTCTTTATCTCCAATATAGTTAATTGCTTGAGCTTTCTTATATACTTTATCTAAAATATGTACAAAATCATTCTTATAGTTACGATACTCTCTATAACTTTTTGCAACTAAAGGATTAACTTGTTCAAGCGCTGCTTCTACACAGTTATGAATTTGATTAACTTCGGCATCACTTGTTTGATTTTTTAACATATCAATTACAAGGTTAACTACTTCGTCTTTCGCTTCTTCAGTAAGATCAACCATAACTCTTTCTGCACTTTTTTCAATCGCACTTCTTATTTTATTGCCATCAAAAGCCTGTCTTGTACCATTCTTTTTAATGATATTAATATGTGGATTATCAAACTTATGCTCCTTATTTTTATTTTCAACCTTCTTAGTAAGAGTTTTATTTCTTCTATTGCCCCCATTGTTGCCATTATCTTCGTTAATAGCATTAACATTATTTTTTTTCGCATTTACCGCTTTCGCTTTTGTCATTACCTTATACCTTCTTTCTTAGTTTTGATAATTTGATTATAAACACACTTTTAAAAAAAAGAAAGTTTTTTTTAAAAAAAAATATTAATTTTACACTAAAAAAAACATTTATAAAATTTGAATCGAACAGTTTGTGAAATCTATATTTTTTCCTTATAATACAAGTGTTTTGTGTTTTTTTATCACAAATAAATAGAAAATGTTTTTTTTGTTACTTTTTTCAGAAAATAAACGGAAACATTGATTTTATAAGGAATTAAAGGTATAATTAAAACAAAGAAGAAAAGAGGTAATTTTTATGACAAATAAAAATCTATTTGACACTTTAGTTGTCGTTAAAAGAAGTGGTCAAAGAACAAATTTTCAAGGAGAGAAAATTGCAATCGCTATTCAAAAAGCATTTAGTTCTATAGATATTCCTTATAAAGATGAAGATGTTAATAAAGTATATTCTAAAGTTTTAAAGAAAATAGAAACAGAATATAAAGATAGAAAAACTATAAATATTGAAAATATTCAAGATATTATTGAATTAATGTTAAAAGAAGAAAAACTAATAGATGTTTATGATGCTTTTAAAAGTTATCGGGATAAGAGAAATGCTTCAAGAAAAACTTTTGTTATTAAGCAGCAGCATAAGTTTTTAAAAGCAATAGAGTTTTTAGGACTTGATAATTTGAGCAACGAGAAAGAACAACCAGAAATTACATTAAAACGATTTGGAGATACTATCTCTACAGAATTTGCTAAAGCTTATCTTTTAGATAATAAAAGTTCTAGATGTCATGATAGTGGTCTAATATATATAGATTCTCTTGAAACAATGCCTATGGGAGAAATAGACAGTTTAGAGATAAGTTTTACTGAATATATAGAATCTAATACTAACTTAAAAGAAAAGTTAGTAAATGCAAATAGTATAGAAGAATATTTAAGCATTATAAAAATTACCCTTTTTAATTTAAAGAAAGAATTATATGGTTCTATTTGTCTATCGACTTTTGATAAAGATTTAGAAGAAATAACATTAAAAAGTTATAAAGACATTCTTTTAGAATATTTAAAAATATATCTAAAAACAAGTAATTTAGATGCACTTTTACCTATAGAAAAGATTAAAGAAGAGATTAATATAATAAAAGATATAGATGAAGATTGTTTTTATAACTATTATAAAGATTCTAGAAGTTTAGAAGATAATTTCAATAATATAAGAAAAGATGCTAAAAGTAAATTAGAAAGTGATTTAATAAAACAACTAAATAATTTTTTTAAAGAGTTAGTATTTCTAAGTATAAGTATAAATTTTGGTACAAGTAAATCTAATTTAATAGTAGAAAGCATAATAAACTCCAGTATAGATTCTGATAATATAGAGTATTACTTTAAAGTAAAAAAGAATAATAAAGATGGTTCTTTATTAGAAAAATATAAAGATAAGAGTTTGAAAAGAAACAATTTTAGTTTTATCTTTTTAGAAGGCTTTAATAATTTAAAAGACGAGGAAGTATGTTACTTTAAAAATGGAGAAAGAGTTATTGAAGATAATACTACTTCTTTAAAAAAACTAACAACTGGTAAAGGAAACATTGCAAGTGTATCTATAAATATTGTTAGAATTGCTTTAAAGAATAGTTATTTATTAAATAAAGAATCTAATATAAGAGGATTTTATCAAGAGTTAGACAAACTAATTAATCTTGCTAAAGATTCTTTACTTGAAAGATTTGAAATTGATTGTACAAGAAAAAGTACCAACTTTCCTTTTCTTTATGAAGAGGGATTATGGCATGATGGAGAAAAAGTTAAAGCGACTGATAGATTAAGAAAACTATTGAAGCATGGGACTTTAACAATATCATTTTGTGGTTTAAAGGAAGTGTTATATGCTCTTCAACAAGATGAAAGTAAACATATTGAGTTAGCAAGAGATATTATCCTTTATATGGCTAAAAAGATAGATAAAATAAGTGATGATAATAATTTGAATTTTACTTTATCTACAATCGTTTCTAATGATATTAAAACAGAATTTAAAAAACAAGATACAGCAATTTATGGTAAATTAAAAAATATAACTGATAAAAACAGTTATTGTAATGCAAATTATTTTAGTAATGATTTAAAAGATATAAGTCACCTACAAAGAAAATGTAAGGGAGGATCTATTTATAAAATTAAAGTTAAAACAAAAAAAGAACTAGATAATCTAATTCTTAACTCTTTAGATAATAACATTGGTGCTATTAAAATTATTTAATTAATAATAAAGCTTTTTCATCTTACTTTGCCATGTAAATTGTTGATATCTTCTAATTCGTTATGTAATTGTCTTACTACTATATAATTAATATTATCTTCACTTTCTAAATAATCAACATAAATATCACTATCTATATGATTTCCACTTTTATCAAAAGTTAAGGCATTTATTTGCAATTCTTTTTTATAAGGAGTAGTAAATCTAAATAAGTAAGGTTCTTCTTTATCTTTTAAAATATTATCTACATTAAAATAATATTCTCCTATATGTACATTTTTATAATCATTATTATTATGAACTATATCATTACTATAGATGTTTTTACTGTTATAACCTATTAATAATTTCTTCATATTATCTTTACTAGGTAAAACTCCACAACTATCTTTACCACTTAAATATCTATCTGATAACTCTTGATTAGAAAAATTAGCACTGAATAAAGGTCCTATTTTTATTTTTCCTAAACCTATCTCTTTGATAGAGTTACCATAAAGATTAAAACTAATTTCTCCTATATTAAAAAGCAAATAATTCTTTAATAAATTATAAATTCCTTCATTAATATTTTCTTTTCTTACACTACAGATATTACTAATAATATACTCTACTATTATATCTTTTTGAGATTCACTTAATTTATCTTTATTTTCACTAATATAATTACAGAAAAAGGACATAAAAGTCCTATTTTCTTTATCTAAAATAACCATATTAGGTAGTAATTTTGCCATAACTACACGTCCTTTTCTAATTATTAACTCTTACTACTACTCAATACAACTTTTGTTGCATATTCTTTACCGTTACGGATATAAGTTATCTCTATTGTATCACCTGCTGAATATTTGTAAAGTTCATATCTTAAATAAGCAGAATCTTGTACTTTTTCTCCATTGAGTTTGGTAATAATATCTCCTTCTTTAAGATCAGATGAAGCTGCTCCACTTCCAGATTCAATTCCTGCAACTACAACACCATAATCTAAATCATTAGGAATATCAAAATTATATCTAAAACTATTTTTTGCATCATTTACATTAAGCATAGAAACGCCAAGTAATGGCCATTCTATAGATTCTCCTTTTTCAAGAGTTTCTATTTTACTATTAATATATTCTATAGGAATAGCAAATCCCATACCTTCAACTTCTGTTTGAACAAGTTTCATAGAAATAACTCCAATAACTTCGCCATTAGTATTCATTAAAGGTCCACCACTGTTACCAGGATTAATTGCTGCATCAGTTTGTAATACTTTCATAACCCAATCACTACTATTAGTATTACCATCAGTACTGACACTAACTAATCTATCTTTACCTGCTAAATGGCCTGTAGAAACACTACCTCTATATTCATATCCTAAAGGACTTCCAACTGTAAATACTAAATCACCAAGTTTAGCATTTTCACTATTACCAAGTTGTAGTGCTACTAATCCATCAGTTTTTTTAATTTTAATTACAGCGATATCAACGTAAGAGTCTCCTCCTAATACTTCTCCTTCAATCTCTTCATCATTAGAAGTAATTAAAGTAATTTTATTAGCACCTTCTACTACGTGTTGATTTGTCATGACATAAGCATAATCACCTTCAATTTTATAAACAAATCCTGTCCCTGTCGCTGCTACTTCATTATTTTGATAATTTCTGATCATCAAAACCCCATCATAAACTTTAGATACTGCCTCACTAATACCTGATTCATCAACGACTACTTTAGTACAGTTTGCCGAACTACAAGTTAAACCACTACTTGTAGTAGCATTATTACTAATTAAGTCATCTCCCCCTATAACTACAAAGGTTAGCGCACCACCTATTACAAAAGATACAATTATAAGTACAGCTTCTTTAATTCTTTCTGCTTTCACTATTTAAATCTCTCCTTTCAATGCTTGTTTCAATATCTGCAAGTTCCATATAATTATTAGGAAATCCCATTCTATCTAATATTTTATCTATTTTAATACTATGCAGATTATAAGCAAGATTATCAATTCTATTTTTTAGTTCTAAACACATATCTTTAAATTCATCATACGATAACATTCTCTTCATTATAATAAGTAAGGAAAACAAGTCATTAGTTCCTTTAGTATAATATCCATCTTCGTCTTTTTCTAATCCAAGCAATTCATGGAATCTTGTACCTTTAATTTTTTTCTGTGTTCTATTTTCGTATAAAATATCTTCATGAGCACATAAATTACGGTAATTAGATAATATTGGTAAATAGTTTATAAATTCTTCTAATTGTATATTATAAATTTTACAAATATTAACTTGATCATCGTATTTCATTATTGAAAATAATTCTCCAACTATTCCAAAAGATAAAACTTTAACTAAAATCCAAAGTGGTACATATCCATAATTAGACATATAATGAGCGGTCGCTGTATGTTGAGAACCATTAATTCTAATTTGTCTTTTCATCTTCTTAATTAAATCATTTACCTGTTTTTGTTTATTCTTATCATTTGTAAAGTTTTTAGCCCGTAAATAATATTTATCTTTATAGCCATATTTTTTTGATAACTGATATGAAAATATAGATTTTAAGTTATTTTCAATAACAAGTAAATATTTAAAAAATACATTTCTAATCGCTCTATCAAAAAGAAATAAACTATACATCTCTTCAAAGGTAACACCATCTAAAAAATGTTTATCAATATTACTTTTCATAAAAGGGTATCTATAACCTGATAAAAAGAAATAATTTTCTCTTAATAATATTTTTTTAGTATATCCTTCATCAGTAATAGTCATACCCTTATATTTAAGTATTTCTATTTGTTCTTCAAGATTCTTAAACTGCTTATCTATCATCTTCTTCCTCACCTAGAATAAATTATATCATAAAAATTATGTAAAAAATATGAATTTTTTATGAAAAATTATGTTATACTTTTAAAAGTAGAAAGGATTGATTATAGATTATGCCTGCAACTGTTACTCATGCTTATTTTGCAAATGACCTTTACGATATACTGCCTATTGGTCTAAAGAAGTTATTAATGGATGATAAAAAGAAGTTACGAATGTTTTCACAAAGTACTGATGCTTTTATATTTTATAATTTATTAAAGAAAAAAGATCAAAAGATAAGAGACTTTCAAGCATTTTTTCATAATAATAAATCACAGGAGTTTTTTATCAATTTAGTTAACTATATAAAGTATAATAACTATTATCAAAATAGTGAAATTATGGCTTTCTTATACGGTTTTATTTCTCATTATGTCTTAGATTCTAAACTTCATCCTTTTATAATTTATAAAACAGGTGTATTTAATGAAAGCGATGTTTCTACTTACAAGTATAGGAATAAGCACGAGTACATGGAAAATTTTTTGGATAATTATATGATTAAACAAAGGGAGAATATAACCCCATATAGTTTTAAATTCTATGATTATTCTTTTGATCTTACTACATTTTCTAAAGAGTTAATAGAAGTTATAGACTATGCTTTTAAAGAAACTTTTAATTTTCACAATTTCTCTATTTATTATTACAAATCATTAAAAGATATGTATAGAGCTTTAAAGTATTTAAGATATGATAAGTATGGTATAAAAATGTTTTGTTATAAGACTATTGATAAACTTACTAGTAATAAGACTTTTAAGTTACAAGCGATATCTTATCATACTCCATTGAAAGATGAATTTAATTATTTAAATAATAATCATAGTACTTGGATCCATCCCTGTTTAAAACGAGAAAAGCATAATGAGTCTTTTATTGAATTATACTCTATCGCTTTAAAAGATACTAAAAAGATTATTACTGATGTCAATAGTTATTTAAAGGGAACTAAAAAAGTTAATCTAAAAACGGTATTTAATAACTATTCATATGTAACAGGAAAAGATTGTAATAATAAAAATAAATTAAAATATTTTGAATAAATTTAAATCTAATATATCACTATATAAATAGGTGATAATATGTTAGAAAGCTATAAGATTGTAAGAAATAATCATGAGGAAGTATTATATTTATATTTAAATGTTAATTATGAATTTGGTAGTGATTTAGAAGATGAAGATTTAGAAAAGAAAGCTAGAAGTTATTTAGTTAGTCATAATATTAAATTTAATGGTAATAAGATAGTTTTTGTTGTTAATGGTATTAGTACTAAAGTAATTACTATAGATAATGCTAAAATATATTTAAATGATTATTTAATTACTATTAATTCTAAAGATAAAATGAGTATAAAAGAAATATTATTGAGTTTATTGTTTAGTAATATAAATATCTCTTTAAGAGAAGAAACTTTAAAAGCTTTAACCACATTGTATAGAGATGAAATAATTTATAATTTAGATAAGAAAGATAATCTTGATTTAAGAAAATTATCTTTATCTTACCATAACTATAATTACTATAAAGTTACTTATCCTGAGATATATAAATCTAAATTTACTATATTTAACAAAGTAATAGATGATACTAATGGAGAGTATTTAATTAATAATAATAAACCTATTAGATGTTTTACTCATCTAGTTAGCAATGGTTATACAGAGGAAGATAAAAGTATTCCTTATACAGTAAAAAAAGAAAGTCTTTGGGATTTAGTCTATCCTAATTATTTACAAAGGAAAAGTTATAGTATTGAGGAGTTTAAAGAACGGTTGAATTTAAAAAATGAGAAGTTTAATATAAAAATTACTAGTATAAGTAATTCTAATAGAATAAAAGAGTTAGATTTAGGAGAAAGAAAAATAGATGCTAGAAGTTTAGCAGTATATTTAGATTTACCTTCTACAGATATTACTATAATTATTAAGAAAGATTATCTTACTTTCATAACAAGAGGAATAGGTAGTGGTCTTGGTCTAAGTATTATAGGATCAGATAATCTAGCAGAATTAGGTTATAACTATAAACAGATATTAAATTATTACTTTAAAGATGTCTCACTAGTTGTGAAAAAATAAATTTCACAAATGTAATAACTATGATTAAAAAAGATACTAAAAAATATTTTTCTCATAATGTCAAACCTCTTATATTAATAGTAGGTAAGTACTAAATAATTTAGTTTTACCTATATATAGCATCTTATTAATTTCTAAAGTGCAAGATAATTTTAGATAAAAGTTACGAAAAGATCGTAACTTTTATCTATTCAAAAACACTATTCATCAGCTCTTCTATAGTCTTTTTTCTCTTTTCAGTTTTATCTTTATTAATAGTTATAGTAACAATATCCCCTTCTTTAACATATGGGACTAATTCTAAAGGTATTTCACTCATATTACCTTTTTCTATTTCTACAACTGCATAATCTCCTTCAATTCTATCAACTATTACTTCCATTACTAAATCACCTCTAAACTATATGTAACACTATTTTTGCCATCAGTAATTTTAACTTCATAAGTACCAGGCTTGACATTACTACTAACTTTAAAAGTCCAACTAACATTACCTTCACTATCACTAGTTTTATCTTCAAGTCCAGTTGCCTTACTAGCTCCACTAGAATATATTACATCTATATCATAAGTTGTATTGGGTTCTCCTTTTATCCTAACAGTAACATCACTTCCCCTATTAACTGGTGTTGTCAAACCAATAAGATTTATATTACTAGTTGTATTAGAACTACTATCACTACTATAATCTTTATCACCATTGCAACTAACTTTATTCCCATCACTATCACAAACTATATTACCATCTAAATCAGTTCTAAGTACTTTTGCACCTATATTTTCATATCTATCTATAATAGACTGATAAGGATGATTATAAGAGTTGCCAACTCCAACCATAATAATAGCATACTTTGGACTTACTTTCTTAACAAATTCTATTCCTGATGAGGTATTACTTCCATGATGACCTACTTTAATAACATCAGCTTTGATATCACTAGTTATTTCATCTTCACTTAAAGTCTCTGCATCTCCCATAAAAATAAAGGTATTATCTAAAAAATTAAGTTTAACTACTGCTGAATAATTGTTTAAAGAACTATAACTATCATTATTAGGAGCGATAAATTCTAATTTTAGATTATTATCATCAAGAATAACCACTCCACTCTTTGCAGTCTTAATTTTAAGACCTTTATTACTGACAGTAGTGAGTAAAGCTTCATAAGTCTTACTGGTAGAACTAACTTTAGGCATATAAATAGAGCCGATATCAAAAGTATTAATAATTGATTCTAATCCTCCAATATGATCAGTATGTGGATGCGTACCAACTATATAATCTATTTTTTTTATACCTAAATTATTAAGATAATTGATAACATTATCTGATTCATAACTTTCTCCAGCATCTATAAGCATAGTCTCATTGTTAGGAAGTTGAATAAATATAGAATCTCCTTGTCCTACATCAATATAATTAACTCTTAAATTATCACTATTAAAAGTAGAAACACTAGTCTTATCATTACTTTCTATAAATGGACTTTTACAGCCTACTACTAATAAACACAAAATTATTAATACCAAAATTCTTATCTTATTCATAACATACCTCTATTAAAAGTATATCATAAATCAATCTCTTTAAAATAATTTTCTACACCTTTAGTAATAGAACTAGCAAGTTTTTCTTGATAACTTTTCTTTTGTAGGAGATATCTTTCATTTTGGTTAGATATAAAACCACACTCTATTAAAACTCCTGGTACTCTTGTATTAGAATAAAGATATAAATTAGTTTTAATAACCTTTCTATTAGTATTTAAATTATTCTTAAACTCATCCATAATAGATTCTGCTAATATTAAATTGTTCGGATTAATTGGATGATATAAAACTTCGGCACCACTAACACTACTATAATAATGATAATTTATATGAATAGACAAATATAAATCACTTTTATTTTCTTGAATCTTTAGTATTCTTCTATATAAATCTCCTCTTTTTTTAGCACGGTCCCATTTACTAGATAAGTCACTATCATCTTCTCTTATCATATAAACTGTAGCACCTTTTTCTTCTAATACATTCTTTAACACTTTGGATATTGCTAAATTAAGATCTTTCTCATAAATTTTACCATAACTAGTACCTGCATCTCTTCCTCCATGACCAGGGTCTATTGTAATAATTTTACCTGTTAAAGTCATCTTAGGCTTTATTTTAGCATCAACAAACTGTAAAGACATAAGTAATACTATAAACATAATTATAAAAAGAACTTTATATTTTCTTATCATTATAAACACCTAATAAAGTATATGTTTGAAATAATTTTTATATCAAAAGAAAAAGATGCCTACCAAGAGCCACCTCCAGATGAAGAAACACCTGATGAAGATGATAAAGTACTTGAATATAACATTACTCTTTCTGCATTATTCATTGTATTGTACATAAAGTTCGAAAAATTGAAACATTAAAAGCAGTTGAACTATCATACCAACTAGGTAGTGAAATAGAAATCATTTCAAATACATAAGTATAAGGTAAAATATCATAAAAATATGTAGGATTTTTTGAAACTAGATCTTCTAAATTATCTTTTTCATGTTTGGCATAACTCTTAACTACTTCCACTAAATTAGGACCTAAATCCCATCTTTTCTTTAAATATAAAGTTCCTTTACTTTATTATCTAAACTAGAAAAACTATTAAATAAAATAATAGAATAAACAAGAATTATAATAATAACTTCTATAACTATATAAATCTCCATAAATTACACCTCTATCTTAATATAATTCTAATACCGAAATAACTCATAGTAAAGCTAATAAATTATTTATAAGTATATTTAAATTTATGTATTTCTAAATGTTTATCAGATATATCATATTTCATAGCATAAATTAGATAATCACTAGCTTTTTCTGGTAAAGTATTATATTGGTTTGTTGTCTTATTATAAATAGAATAATAAACATCATTTGAAGAACGAAATACTGATGGAACAAAGATTTTAAGAGGTGATTTTATATCTTTACTCAAAATCCAAGTATTATTATTTTTAATACTATTTACTAAATCGCTTACATCTTCTTTACTATAATAAATATTAATAATGGTATAATCAGTTTTATCTTCATCAAAATAAGTATCCCAATTTTGAATTTCTAACTCTCCATTACTAGGAAGATCAGCATCAATAATATTTCGATATTTATCTATCATATCATAATCTTGTGAAAAATTAAATATCATAGAAAAAGAACCATAACCTAATAAAAGAAAAACAATTATAAAGCCACCAATAATATTTTTAGTACATTTAAAACCAGCTTTTTTATATTTAAAGCCAAGTATAATAGAAAGTATTGGAACTGGTAAGAAACACCAAAATATCCACATATATTTTATAAAACTAAATTGATTATTTTGATTTATAAAATATATTATATATAAGGCTAGAAATAAACTAGAAATTGTTATTACAAATAATATCAACATTATTTTTTTTATAAAATTAGGATTATGATATTTTTTTACTCCTTTAAACTTTGAATTATCTTTAAGATGAGTTTCTAAATTTTTAAATTTCTTTCTAATAAAATTAATTAATTCAAGTTCACATTTATTTTTTTGAATTATTATTATCAAGTTTTCTTTATCACATTTTAAATAAAAATTTGTATCAGTTTCAATACATTTATCTATAAAAGAATAATTAACTTTACAAGTCTTTGTTTTCCCACTCTTTATTAAATAATTATCATAAAACTCTATATCCACTTTTGTATCTATATTTTTCTTTTTCTTAATAAGAGTAAATGATCTTTCTACTAAATACCCTAATTTAATTTTATAAATTATCATAATAATTATTTGAAATAATATAAAAAACACTAAAGTTATTAACAAATTTCTTAATATTAGTAAAAGTATTAATACAAGAAAAACATTTAATAGCGTACCAAACTTTACATAACTAAAATATATTTGTGGAAAATATTTAGCCATTTTAATACATTCATAAGCATTAATTTCACTTTCGCAAGTATATAAATACTTACTATTACTTTTTTCTTTACTCATTTATTACACCTCAATCTATTTAAGAAGAGTATAACATAAATAATTTTAAAAAAAAATCTATTAAAAATAGACTCTATAAACTCATTAACCAACTATCCACATCATCTCTCTGTTCTCCTTCATAATAATCGTAGACATTAATATCATTATAAGAACGAAAGAAAGCAAAATAGATAAGAAGAATAATTAAGATAATGAGTAATATAACAAAGATAATTATATTCTTTTTACTCATACAAACCTAAGTCCTCTAACCAATCTCTAACTGTTTCAGTCTGGTTACCTTCCATATCACCACCACGAATAGTAAGTCCATCTAAAACAGTTGCATCAGGTTCTATTTCTTGAATATCACTATAAGTACCGCTATCACCTGATCTTTCATGAGTATTAAAAGGTACTATTGTTTTCCCACTTAAATCATATTCATCAAAGAAAGTATACATTATCATTGGCATTTGATAAACACCAAACCCTAATATTGGCATTTCTACGCTATTGTTTAATTTTACATATTCCATAAAAACATCATCCTTTCTTGACAATTAAACATTTTTCTAATACGATTAAAATATACAACCAAGGAGTAACTCCCGGTCAAGTATTTTTTTAATATTTTTTAGGAGGTTAAAATGATATATACAATGAAACAAGCCTGTGAGAAAACAGGATTAACTTATGATACATTAAAATTTTACTGTAATGAAGGTTTAATCCCTAATGTCAAAAGAGATAAGAATAACTATCGTGTATTTAATGATAAAGACATTGAATGGATTAAAAGCCTATCTTGTCTTAAAAGTTGTGATATGAGTATCGCCGAAATGAAAGAATATCTAGATCTTTGCTTAAAAGGTAAATCTACTATTCCTGAAAGACAAGAAATACTTAATAATAAGTTAAAGGAATTAGAACAACAAATTAATAAGATAAGGGATAGTATTGACTATATCCACTGGAAACAAAACTTTTATAATGATGTCTTAAGTGGTAAAACACAATACTATAGTAACTTAATAGACATAGAAAAAGATGACGAAATATAGTCATCTTTTAAATTATTTATCTTTTAAATATTCCATAATTGCATAAGCTGCATCTCTTCCTGCACGTGAGGCAAAGGCAACTGTAGAAATAGTTCCTGCTACATCTCCTCCTGCAAAGATTTTTTCTTTTGAAGTATGTCCTTCTTTATCTATCAGGATTCTTCCTCTATCATCAAGTTTGATTCCTAAACTATTAATAATATTACTTTCAGGATAACTTCCTACAGCCATAACCACATAGTCACAAGATAAATAATAATTAGATCCTTCTATATTAATTGGAGATAAGCGTGTATCTTCTTCTTTTTTTACAAGTTCCGTCTTAATAACTTCAACTTTCTCCACTTTGTATTTTCCATATATACCAAGGATATTATGTTGAAACAAAAACTCTACTCCTTCTTCTTTGGCATCTTCTATCTCTTTCATATCTGCAGGAGATTCTTTAGCATCTCTTCTATAAATAACATAAACTTTTTTAGCACCTTTTCTTTTTATAGTGCGAGAAACATCCATAGCAACATTCCCACCACCACTAACTACTACAATTTTATCAGTATAATCAGGATGATTATTAGACTCTAGCAACTCATTTCCACCAATTACACCATCCAAATCTTCTCCAGGTATATTCATCTTACTAGAAAGATTCGCTCCAAACCCTAAAAACACTGCATCATACTGATTCTCTAGATCTTCTAAACTAAAGTCTTTCCCAATACTTTTATTTAATTTTACATCAATCCCTAAACTTATAATATTATCAATTACTCTTTTAAGTAAAGTCTTATCTAATCTAAAATCAGGTATCCCATGATATAAAAGTCCTCCTAGATAATTATGTCTTTCATAAATTGTAACATTGTAACCATTTCTTCTTAAAAAAGCAGCGCATGTTAATCCACTAGGTCCTCCTCCTACAACAGCTACTTTTTTATTATTTAAAGGTGATAGTTTGATATACCAATTATTTTTCAAGCCCATATCTCCAATAAAAGCTTCTATAGCTCCTATTTCTACAGCTTTATCAATTTTAACTCTAATACACTTTCCTTGACACTGCTTACTATGAGGACAAATTCTACCGCAAACAGAAGATAATACTGTTGTTTCTAATAATAAATAATATGCTTCCTCATAATTTCCTTCTTTAGCCAGTTTTATAAAAGCTTCTGGATTGTTATTTAAAGGACATCCTGTTTGACAAGGCTTTTTAATACAAGAAAAACATTTTAAAGTTTTCTCTTGTATATCTTTTTCTTTCATATCTTATCCCTCCTAACAAATAACTTTATCATATTGTCTCCTAAAACTGTCTTTTTAGATTCTTTATATAATATATATTTTAGCATTTTTCATTTAATTAGCAACTATAAATTTAATTTCTACAATATTAATAAAATATAATTTAAAAAGCCCACTACTAATAACGCACTTTGCATAACTTACAACTAGAGGTGTTATAATGTTAGATTCATTTAGTTATTTATCACCAATATTACAAGCCTTTATAGCTTGTCTCTTCACTTGGAGTATAACTGCTTTAGGAGCGAGTATTGTTTTCTTTTTTAAAAAAGTAAATAAAACTTTAATGGATGCTCTTTTAGGGTTTGCAGCTGGTGTAATGGTAGCGGCTAGTTTCTTTAGTTTAATCTCCCCTGCTCTTGAGATGGCTAATGAACTAAATATGTCTAGTTGGATAGTTATATCGTTAGGTTTTCTAGCGGGAGGAGTATTATTATTCATAGGTGATAAAGTATATGATTATCTAGATAAAAAACGAAAAGATGAAAATAGCTCTAAGGCTAAAAGGTGTTTTATGTTAATATCATCAATTACTCTACATAATATTCCTGAAGGAATGGCTGTAGGTGTTGCCTTTGGATCTCTTGCTTATTCACTAACAGGCTCAACTCTTGCTAGTGCTCTAACACTCGCTCTTGGAATAGGACTTCAAAACTTTCCAGAAGGTAGTGCTGTTTCTCTTCCGTTAAGACGCGAGGGTTATTCAAGAGGTAAAGCTTTCTTTTATGGACAACTATCAGGAATAGTCGAACCAATCGCTGCTGTAATAGGAGCCTTGTTAGTCTTAAAAATTCAACTAATATTACCATTTTTATTATCATTTGCAGCAGGAGCGATGATTTATGTAGTTGTAGAAGAACTAATACCAGAAAGTCAAACCAATAAGAAAAAAGACCTTATGGCCTTATTCACAATTCTAGGATTTATGGTAATGATGATATTAGATGTCGCCCTAGGTTAAGAGTCATTTGGCTCTTTTTAATTTACTCTAAATATAACTTCTGTCCAGCCTTTAACTCTATCGCATAAATATCATCACTTTTACAAGTAAATATTAGTTTAGGTTTAACTATATCAACACTTATATCTGTATTATTAGTATCACTATTATTTGAGTCATTTATACCAGTATCTGTAGGCTCTTCTATAACTGGTTCTTCTACCACAGGAGTATCAGGAACACTAACTTCAGGTTCAATTCTCTTAAAAATGTAACCATTACTATTTAAAACTGTAATACTATCATCTATCCATAAGCACTCTGTAGGATTCTTTCCATTATTAATAGACCAGTACCCCGCACTGTTCAAATGCCATCCACTACCAGTAAACTTACCCTTACCACATTCCATATGGACATGATTACCACTTGCATTACCTTTTGTTCCTTCTTCATAAAACCTTTCTCCACGATTAACTACTTTACCAACAAAAAGGTTAGATATATCGTTATCATGAGCGAACATCATCGTCATATAGTCTACTGTACCATCAGGATAAATTACCGGTTCACTACTTTCAAGCCAGACTTCATTGGCATCCCCTGTATATATTTTCCTAATAACACCCGTAAAAGGAGCGACAATAAAATCTATTCCACTATCACTCCCAGCATCATCAATTGCATAACTATCAACATGAGTACCTGTCATATACCCTTGAGTTATTCGCATATAAGGACTAGGATAAAGAGGTTTTTCCATTATTTATCACTACCTTTCGTATTAGTACTAATAATATTAGACTTCTTTACCGTAATATAATCAGTGTTTACTAAAGATGAATAATCTTTAAGTTTGCCTTCTAAAGACTTATAAATAGTATCAGCACCTATAAAACTAAAGAAAGATACCCATAAACTATTAGGGAAACCTACACTCGTAAAAGTAATGCAAAAAAGTGTTCCTACTACAAAGTTAACTACTAAATTATAAATAACTAAACAGCTAGAACAAGGAAAATATTTTTTGGTCTTTTGAATAAAAGCACAAGTTATAACACTAAGGGCGATTGCCACAACTAACATTTGTTGTAATAGTGTTAAATTTAACATACAATTCACCTCTAAAATAGTCTATGAGAAAGTCGGTGAAAAGAAACATTGAAAGCCTAGATTACTAAAAGCATCTTAATAAGTCCTAAAACTAATATATGTAATGGATAATATAAATAGAAAAAAATCTTACATTTCTTACCAAGTTTCTTATTATAAAAATAAATAAGAATTAAAGAAAATAATGAAAAATATTGCATAGGCTCTCCAATTATTAATGTTGATAAACTAATGGATATAACAATAAGAAAAAAGTTATTTTTAAACAAGTAGAAAAAACTAATAACAAGAATACCTAACATTCCATAACTAAAATTTAAAAATTCTCCCATTAATCCCATAATAACAATAATTAATAGATATGTTATAGGTAATATGATAAATAAATCAACCTTATCTTTAAAATATTTCTTAATCAAACCTTTACTTTTATCTAACAAAAACAAAGTTAAAAGTCCTAAAGCAAGAGTAAAGAAAATATTATTTGCACCTCTATAAATAAAACTACCAAAGAAAACATAATCATAAATAACTTCTGAAATTAAAGCAAGTACTAAAAGTCTTAAAAAATATTTACTAAAGCTTTTAGTATGAACATATCCTTCTGTTAATAAAAAGGCAAAGATAGGAAAAGAAAGTCTTCCCACTGCTCTTAAAAAATTATAAAAAGGCATACCAAAAACAACTCCAATATGATCTATTGTCATTGTGATGATTGCAATAAGTTTTAAATCAAAATTACTCAGACACTTTTTCATAAATATAATATACCATAAATACAGATTTTAATATATAATATTAATTAATTTGAGATGTTATAACATGGATTTAGAAAGTATTAGAAAAAATATTTATCATAGTTACAATGAAGAATACCTAAAGAAAATATATATAAATACACAAAAGAAAAAGGTCTTCATTTAGTAAATTTAGGAGATACTAAAAAAATAAAACTTTTAAATGATTGGTTAGATATAGCTACAAAAGTTGGTTTTACTTTAGAAGAAATAGAAACATTATCAACAAGAAAAAGATTTTCTAATAAAAATAGTAACAAATTATTAGTTATGCGGAAAAGTTAATTTATATAAACTTTAAAATAATCATATACTAATTTTGACAATAGTCATAATTTTTTGATATATTATCGCCAGATAACTTGCATGTGAAGGATTAAAGCTTAGTTCTCAAATGAGAGTAGATATACATTTGTATATTTAGAATTCCTTTGCTCCTGGGGCAAGTTTTTTTAAAATAAAAATGCCTGAGGGGCAACGTACTTAACATACGCTTAGCATTTAGCTACCTACCTCAGGTCTTGTGAGAATATATTAACATAAAATTTATATATTGTCAAACATTCTCATTATTAGTATATTCAATTTTTTTATTTCTACCCTTAATTTTATGTCCAGGAAATAAACTTATTCTAAAATTCTTTTCCTTTAAATTGGGCAAAACTTTTTTTACTATATTTCTATCCTTATATGAATTATAAAACGTATTAACAATTAAATCAGCAAGTTGTATTCCATAATTAGTAGCCGAATCATAATAAGTTACTTTAAAATTAAAGTTTTCTAAACAAAATTCAGTTTTTAAATACATTTCTAAATTATTCAAATCACCTACTCTTATATTTCTATTATCTACACTTAGTATAAATTCAATATTTTCATTTAATTGATCTAAATTAAGTAATGGTAATATACAATCTATAAATAACAATTTAACTGCATAATTAAAAAATATATTAGAAGCTATAATTTCTTTTTTCATAGATGACTTTTCAAATATTTTAGCACATCCATAAAATGTATCAATATCTTGAATAATTTTAAAAATTTCTATCTTTTCTAAATCACTCATATCATATGATTTAATTTCTTTTTTTAAATCAATTTTTTTCTTGTCTTTAATAGATTTATTTATCTTCTTATATTTTGATGTTATTTTATTTTTATCTTTTACAAATGTAAAATAACCACCAACTGCAAAATATTTCGTCTTACTATTTTTATGAATAGAACCACTTTCATCTAAATATACATATATTCTCATAGGCTCGTTACCTCCTGTAAGAATATAATAACACAAACAAATATCAATATCTATACAAAAAGAAAAAGTACTGATTAAACAGTACTTTAGAAACAATAGACTAACGTTTACTAAATTGTGGAGCACGTCTTGCTTTCTTAAGACCTGGTTTCTTACGTTCTTTCTTACGTGCATCACGAGTAATAAATCCTTCAGCTTTTAATATTTTACGGAAACTATTCTCAGAATCTGCTGGAGTAGATGCATCATATTGTAATAATGCTCTAGTAATTCCTAATCTAACTGCACCAGTTTGACCAGAAAAACCTCCTCCTCTTACATCAGCTTCAACATCGAACATTTCACGAGTATTAGTAACATCAAGTGGTTGAGTTAAATCCATAACTAAAGTTGGATATGGGAAATATTCATTAACATCACGACCATTGATAGTAATTTTACCAGTTCCAGAAGTTAATCTAACTCTTGCAACACTAGTTTTTCTTCTACCAGTTCCTGTATATACTTGTTTCTTATCTGCCATAATTTAACCTCCCTATACATCCATCTCGCTAGGTTTTTGAGCTATATGTTTATGTTCACTACCTGCATATACAAATAGTTTTTTATACATTGCTCTACCTAAACGATTCTTTGGTAACATTCCTTTAACAGCTTTCTCAACCATTTCTTCAGGATACTTCTCGATCATTTCTTTTGCAGTTCTAGTTCTTAATCCACCTGGATAGCCTGAATGACTATAATATTTCTTATCCTCTAACTTATTACCAGTAAGTAATACTTTAGAAGCATTAAGAATAATTACATAGTCACCACAATCAATATGAGGTGTATAAGTAGCTTTATGCTTACCACGTAAGATATGAGCAGCCTTACTAGCTACACGGCCTAAAGGTTTTCCTTCAGCATCAATAACGTACCATTTACGCTCTACTGTTTCTTTCTTTTGCATATAACTTTTCATAATATTCTCCTTCTACTAAATAACTTAAACTTTCCCACAGCTTAAGTTCTAGTGGGGATATAAAATGTACCGATTAAAATTATATCAGTATTTTAACTTAAAGTCAATCTTTTTTTAGTAATAGACAAAACAAAAAAAATATAGTATAATCTATTCGGTTAGTTCTTTCAGGTTTTATTAAAAAGAAAGGAGAAATAATGAATAAAAAGCAGGATGAAACAAAAATAATTGTTTTAGGAGGCTTAGGAGAAGTAGGAAAAAACATGTATTGTGTAATGCATGAAGATGAAATTATTGTTATAGACGCGGGAGTATCTTTTGCAGAAGGAGAACTTTTAGGTATAGATTATGTCCTTCCAGATTACTCATTTTTACAAGAAAACGAAGATAAAATCAAGGCACTACTTATTACTCACGGTCATGAAGACCATATTGGGGCTATTCCCTTTTTATTAAGAAGTGTTAATATTCCTGCTATCTATGCCCCTAATCAAGCTAAAGAATTAATTAAGTTAAAATTAGAAGATAGAAATATTAGATATGATAATTTATTTGCATATGATGAAAATACAAAATTAAAATTTAAATATATGGAAGTTGAGTTTATTAGAACTACTCATTCTATACCTGATTCGCATGGTATTTGTATAACTTCACCAAATGGTAGAATTGTAACAACAGGAGATTTTAAATTTGATTTAACTCCTATTGGACCAATGGCAGATCTTTACAAAATGGCTAAATTAGGTAGTGATGGAGTAGATTTATTAATAAGTGATAGTACTAATGCTTTAAGTGAGGGAATGTCTATTAGTGAATCACGTGTTGATGATGCTATTATAGATATTTTTGATAAATATAAATATAATCGTATTATAATTGCAACTTTTGCCTCTAATATTTATAGATTAAAGCATATATTTGAATCATGCTATCAACATGGAAGAAAAATATGTGTCTTTGGTCGTAGTATGGAAAATAATATAGATATATCTATTAAAGGTGGTTATATTGATCATAAAGAACTATTAGTAACACCCGAAGTTGCAAATACACTAAAACCTGGAGAAGTAACAATACTATGTACTGGTTCTCAAGGAGAACCACTAGCTGCCTTATCAAGGATAGCAGATGGAACTCATAAGCAAATTAAATTAAGACCTGATGATATCGTAATATTCTCATCTAGTGCTATACCTGGTAATGCTTTAAGCATTCATAAAACCATTAATAAATTATATTTAAAAGGGGTTAAAGTCTTTACCAATATGACTATGAATAACTTACATACATCTGGTCATGCTAATCAAGAAGAATTAAAATTAATGATAAGATTACTAAAACCTAAATATTTAATGCCTTTCCATGGAGATTATAGAATGTTAAAGCAACATGCTAATCTTGGAATAGACTGTGGTATACCTAAAGAGAATACTTTTATCTTAAAAAATGGAGACAGTCTTATTTTAAAGGACCATGTAATAACAAAGGGTGAAAGTTATCCTAATAATGATATTTATGTAGATGGTAATAGAATTGGTGAAGTGGGAAGTGCTGTTATTCGTGATAGAAAGATAATGGCTAATGATGGAATTTTAGTAGTTATTGCTAATATTAATTCTAAAGAAAGAATATTATTAACTAAACCTAATATAACAACAAGGGGATTTGTTCTAGTAAATGAAAATGAAGACTTAATTAAAAGGATTGAGAAAGAAGCAACTAATGTTATTAATGAAAAATTAAAAGATAAGAAAGCTACATTTACTGATATAAAAAATCAATTAAGTTTAGATTTAATTCCATTTATTATGAATTTAACTGGAAGAAGACCACTTATTTTACCAATAATTTTGGATATAAAAAAATAGAGTTTCATAAACTCTATTGGTTGTATTATAAATAGTGTTGGTGAAGAAAATCACTGGCACTATTTTATTTAGCAAAAAAAGACATGTAATCTG
>CALVVB010000006.1 GCA_944363735.1 uncultured Bacilli bacterium
ATTAAATGGCTTTATGAAGATGGTAGCTTTACCAAAAGATTATGAAAGTGTACTTGATAATATTTTAGATAAAGTAATGAGGAGGTGATTATTATTAATCGTGAAGATTTTCCTATTTTAAATAATGATATAATATATTTTGATAATGGGGCGACTACCCTAAAACCAAAATGTGTTGTTGAAGCGATGAATGATTACTACTATAATTATGGAGCGAATATTCATAGAGGGGATTATAAAATATCTTTAAAAGCAAGTGAAGAATATGAGAAGGTTAGAGATAAAGTAAAAGACTTTATAAATGCTAAAAGTAGTAAAGAAATAGTTTTTACTAGTGGTGCAACAGATTCTCTTAATAAGATTGTCTTTGGATTTATGAAAGATTATTTAAATGAAGGTGATGAAGTTTTACTTACAAAAAGTGAACATGCATCAAATGTCTTACCATGGTTAGAATTATCTGTTTTGAAAAATATAAAGATAAACTATATTCCTTTAAATAATAATCATGAAGTAACTATAGAAGCTTTAACTAATACTATAAATGAAAATACTAAAGTAATTTCTATCGCTCATATTACTAATGTAGTAGGTGATGTAAGAGATATTAATTTAATAAGTAAAATCGCTCATAAAAACAATATAATATTAATAGTAGATGGAGCCCAAAGTGTTCCTCATATGAAAACAGATGTTATTAAAGATGATATAGACTTTTTGGTTTTTTCAGGACACAAAATGTTAGGGCCAACAGGAATAGGAGTGCTTTATGCTAAAGAAGAGTATTTAGAAAAAATGAAACCTATAGAATATGGTGGTGGAATGAATCAATATTTTGAAGTAACAGGGGAAGTAGAATATAAAAGTATTCCTACAAGATTTGAAGCAGGAACTCCCCCTATCGCTGAAGTAATAGGATTGGGGGCTGCTATTGATTATCTACAAAATATTGGTATGGATAAAATTTATGAACATGAAAAAGAATTAAAGAAGTATCTTGTTTCTAAACTAGAAAATAATCCTAAAGTAATTTTATATAATAAAAATAGTGATAGTGGTATTCTAGCTTTCAACCTAGAAGGAATATTTAGTCAAGATACTGCTATCTATTTAGACCACTATAATATTTGTGTAAGAGCAGGTAATCACTGTGCCAAAATCTTAAAGGATGAAATAAATATTAAAAATACTTGTCGTATCAGCCTATATTTTTATAATACTAAGGAAGAAATAGATAAACTTGTTGAAGCTTTAGAAAAGTCTGATGATTTATTTAAAGTAATATTATAGGAGGTATTTATGGATGTAGAACTAAAAAGAGAAATAATACTAGATAATTATAATAATCCTTATCATAAAGGCTTAAAAAATGAAATTGGTTATAAAAAAGCTAATACCAATAATGAATCTTGTATTGATAATATTGATATAGAATTAAAAGTAGAAGATGGTAAGGTAGTAGATGCTAATTTTGATGGTGAAGCATGTGCTATTTCAACTTCTGCTACCTCAATTTTCTTAAGAAAGATAATAGGGAAGAGTGTAGATGAAGTTAAAGATTTAATAGAAAACTATGAAAATTTAATAAATGAAGGAGACTATAATATAGATAAATTAGGTGAACTAATGGCCTATGATACTATCTATATGCAACCTAATAGAAAACACTGTGCCCTTCTTCCTGTTGATACAATAAATAAGATTCTAAAGGAGGTAGAAAGTGGAGATTAAAGGATTAAATAAAGATAATATAATAAAAATATCAAATCATAAAAAAGAAGAAGACTGGGTCAAAGATTATCGATTAAAATCATATGAATATTTTGATAAAATGAAAAAAGATTTACCATTTGGACCTAAATTTAAAATTAATTTTGACGATATTATTTATTATAAGAGTGCTACTGATGCGTTAACTGATGATTGGTCTAAAGTTATGAAACCAATTAAAAGTGAACTTGATAATTTAGGGGTGCTTGAAAGTGAACAATATATGGATGGTATGGGTGTTCAATATGAGAGTGAAGTAATTTATCATAACATGATTAAAGAACTTGAAGATAAAAAAGTAATATTTACATCGATTGATAATGCTATTAAAGAATATCCAGATCTTGTTAAAAAATATTTTGGTAAGATAGTAAAAAATACTGATAATTTATATGCTGCTTTGAATGGTTCTGTTTTTTCAGGAGGAAGTTTTATTTATATACCACCACATACTAAATTAAATAGACCATTACAAAGTTATTTTAGGATTAATAGTAAAGGTATGGGACAATTTGAAAGAACTTTAATAATAGTTGATGATGATAGTGAATTGCATTACATAGAAGGATGTACTGCTCCTACTTATGCCACTTCTTCACTTCATGCTGCTGTCGTAGAAATATATGTAGGAAAAAATAGTAAGTGTCGTTATACTACTATTCAAAATTGGGCTCCTAATGTTTATAATTTAGTTACAAAAAGAGCTTTAGTAGAAGAAAATGGTACTATGGAATGGATTGATGGTAATATTGGAAGTAAATTAACTATGAAATATCCTTGTTGTATCTTAAAAGGTGATAATTCTACTGGTACATGTATTAGTATTGCTGTTGCTTCTAATAAACAAATACAAGATACAGGGGCAAGAATGATTCATCTTGGAAAAAATACAAGTAGTAAAATAGTTTCTAAAAGTATTTCTAGAAGTGGTGGTAATGCTACTTATAGAGGAGATGTAAAGATTAAAGAAAATTCAACTAATGCTTACTCTATGATAAAATGTGACACTTTAATACTAGATAAAGATAGTATTAGTGATACTATACCTACAAATATAGTGTCTAATAATAATAGTACTATCGAACATGAAGCGACTGTTTCTAAGATAAATGATTCTAATATATTTTATTTGGAAAGTAAAGGAATATCCAAAGAAAAATGTGAAGAATTAATTATATTAGGATTTCTAGAAGAATTTAGAAAAGAATTGCCAATGGAGTATGCTGTTGAATTAAATCAAATTTTGAAAAGAAACTTGTAATTTTGAAAATTCTAAAGAAAAAGAATATGAAATTTTTTAAAGTATAGTATAGATTTTAAAAAACTGGCTATAAATAATAATAAAATGCCAGTTTCTTTCTTTTGCAACTAATCTTATTATATGTTACTTTAGGTGCGAAAGGAGAGATAAAATGTTGAATAGTTTAATTTTAGTTGGTCGTTTAACTAAAGAAATTGACATTAAAGAAACAGAAACTGGTAAGAAAGTAGGAACACTTTCTCTAGCAATACCAAGAAGTTTTAAGAATATGAATGGAGTTTATGAGACTGATTTTATAAACTGCACTCTTTGGGAAGAAAAGGCTAAAATTGCTAAAGAATACTGTAAAATAGGAGATATTGTTGGAATTAGAGGTAGACTTCAAAGTAATATCGTTAAAACAGATGAAGGTACAAAATACTACTTAGAAGTAGTAGCAGATAAAGTGTCTTTTTTGTCAAATAAGAAGAAAGATGATGTCAAAGATATTGATAGTTAGTTATTTTTTTATTTATTTTTCAATATTTTAAAAATAACAGTTGACTTTTGCTAGAGAAAAGATTTATATTTTAATAAATAATTAGTTAAGGAGAGACAAATATGCTTTTAAGTAAACGTTTAAAAGAGTTGCGTATATCTAATGGTTTAACGCAGCGAGAGTTGGGCGAACGTGTAAATGTTACAAAAGTAAGTATTTGTTGTTACGAAAATGGCACGAGGACCCCAACTTTGGACACATTAACAAAACTAGGAAAGGTTTTGGATGTAGATGTAGACTACCTATTGGGGTACGATGGCCCTGTAAAAGAAAAAGGCAAAAGTAAAAAAGTTATTAATATGGCTAAAGAAGAAATAGAGTTTATTACTGAAATACGTAAACTTGAAAATATTCATCAAGCTGTTATTGAAAACCCAAAAAGAGTAGTTGAATTAATAAGCAAAGAATTAGATTATTAATTCAAGCTTGTATTGTAAAAAAACGTTAAGAGTCTTGTAATTTAAGACTCTTTTAATTATTATTAGATTAGGTGATTAACTATGATATTAGATATAATTAATAAGAAAGCAAATAACTACGAACTAACAAAAGAAGAATTAGAAACTATATTTGTAGGATATTTAAAAGATGAAGTAAAAGACTATCAAATGAGTGCTTTTTTAATGGCTATATGTATTAATGATATGAGTGATAGTGAAATATTTGCATTAACTGATATCTTTATTAGAAGTGGAGAAGTTTTAGATTTAAGTTTTATAGATGGTATTAAAGTTGATAAACATTCAACAGGTGGTGTAGGGGATAAAACAACCTTAATAGTTACCCCAATAGTAGCAAGTTGTAATGTTCCCGTCATAAAAATGAGTGGAAGAGGATTAGGATATACAGGTGGTACTATTGATAAGTTAGAATCAATACCTGGTTTTATTGTTGATTTAACAAAAGAAGAAATAAAAAGACAAGCGAAAGGAATTGGTATTGTTATAACAAGTCAAACTAAAGATTTAGCACCTCTTGATAAAAAAGTATATGCTCTTCGTGATGTTACCGCTACAACAAATTCTATTCCACTAATCGCTAGTAGTATCATGAGTAAGAAAATAGCAGGGGGTGCAGATAAGATAGTAATAGATATCAAAGTAGGTAATGGTGCTTTAATTAAAACAGAACAAGAAGCAGAAAGACTATCTAGTCTACTTATTAAAATAGGATCTTATTATCAAAAAGAAGTAAGAACAGTTATATCTAATATGGATACACCTCTAGGACATAATATAGGAAATAAATTAGAAGTATTAGAATCAATAGATGTATTAAAAAATAAAGAGAAAGGGCCTTTGTTAGAACTTTCTATAGATCTTGCTACTAAAATGGTTTCTATGGGCAAGGAAATAAGTGAAATTGATGCTAAAAAAGAAGTGTTAGAAAATCTAGAAAATGGTAATGCTTTAAATAAATTTATAGAGTTTGTTAAATATCAAGGTGGAGATTTAGAAGAACTGACTATAGAATCTAAAGTTTATAATATAAAAGCTAATAAGAGTGGTGTTTTAAAAGATATAAATGCCTTATCTATAGCAAAATTAAGTGAGAGCTTAGGAGCAGGACGTAAGAGTATAGAAGATAAGATAGATTATAATGCTGGAGTAGTAATAAAAAAAGAGATAGGAGAAGAAATAAAAGAAGGAGATGTACTTGCTAATCTTTATACAAATATTGATAATCCTAAATTTAATTTAGAAAAAATATTTGAAATTTTATAGTATTAGAAATATATATTATATAATTGTCTTTATAGGTAAGGACAATTTTTTTTGTTTATAGATTAATTTTAAATGTAATAAATATCACGAATTTACATTTACTTGTAAGTTATTATGTAAAATTTCTTGAAAAATATATTATCTTTTGTTATACTTTCTATAAGGTAAGGTGATTATATGAGTTCTAAAAAATTGAATCAAAGAAGTCAAATCAAAAGAGGAAAGATAAAAAGAAGTGAAGATAAAATGGATAAAGCAATGTATGATATAAAGAAAATTGGTATTGTATCTTGTTTTTTGGTAGCTGTATTAATAGTAGTTGGGCTTTTTGTTAATCCAAAAGCAAGTTATGCAGCAGGTTTTTTACAACAACTTCCAGATAGTTTTTATTCAGGTATGACTACAGAAAATCAAGCTTTAATAAATGGTATTTCATTACCAAAAGAATTTTATGGAACTAATGGTAATGATAGATTGAGTTATATATATTGTATGGATCATCGTTTAGGTATGATGGGTGCTACACCTGAAAGACCAGATCTTGCTCATTTATATGAAAAAGGAAGTTCTGTTAAAGAAACATATTCTTTAGATTCTAGTGGACGTAGTGCTACATACAATGGTTTAATCTATATTTTACAGAATGATTCTATTACTGGTGATGGTGCTAAAGATTATTATTTAACACAATTAGCAGTATGGTGGTATTTAGATAGAGCTAATGGATTTAGTGATGATTATAATTATACTTCATATGATTTAGGTTCTGCTACTCAAAGTGAAGACGGTAAATATGATACTTATGGTAATTATGCGTTATACAATAACTTATCAGCTGCTGATAAAGATGCTATTCTGGCAGATTCTACTTATGGTAGATATGTAGTTAATCTAGTAGAAGGAGCTGTTGCTAATCAAAATAACTATAATACATCTCTTGGTAGTCAAGATATTTCTATAGATACAAGTAATATCACATATACATTAAATAATGATTATCTTGAGACAAATGTAATCAGACCGACAAGTTCAAATACAAGTCTTGAAAGTTATTCAATCCAAATAAACAGTTCTGTTGGTAAGGTTGAAATACTAGATGAAAATAACATGCCTATAAGTAATAATAATATTAGTGCTACTCAAGGATTTAAATTGAGAGTGCCAATTAGTGAAGTACAAGCTGAAAGTTTTAAAGCTAATATTACAGTTACAGGTTATTTTGCAAATTTCTATGATGCTTATGTTTATAATCCTAATCCATCTGATCACTCTGGGGTACAGTTACAAAGAGCTTTACTTGGACTTATAGAAAGGCCATCAGCTCCTACAACTGTTAATTTAGAAGCACCTTCTATTAATGTTCCAGATACAAACAGTACATCATATATAGTATATGGAGTAGGTGCACTTATTATAGTTGCTGGTATTGTCTTAATAGTTATGGCTAAAGGACCAAAAAATGCAAAGAAAAAATAGAAACATAAAAAGCCAACTCTTTAAAGTTGGCTTTTTCTTCCTTATAGTAGGTATTTTAGTAATAGCTAGTACTCCTTTAAATATATTAAAAGGAGAAGTGTTTGAAGAAATGAGACTTGCTATTTTTCAGTCTAATATTAATAGTGAAAATACAACTATTAGCGATGTAAATACAGAAAATTTAACTGTAACTACAGAAAATACAGTAGTAGCTAAAGAAAATGATAAGAAAGCTAACTATTCATATATAGGACAATTATCAATACCAAAAATTAAATTAAAAAGAGGATTTGTATCTAAAGAATCTAAATATAATAATATAGAATATAATGTAACTATTGCTAATGAGGCTAATTATCCTGATGTGCCAATGGGAAACTTTATATTGATGGCTCATTCAGGTAATGCTTATATATCTTTTTTTGATAAGTTATATAAATTAGAAATAGGAGATGAAGCTAGTGTTAGTTATAATGCAGTTACTTATAATTACCGTTTAACTAATATATATAATCAAGCTAAAACAGGTACTGTGTCGATATATCGTAATCCAAATGTTAAAACATTAACTCTAATTACTTGTACTCGTAACGATGATTATAATCAAACTATTTACATTTTTGAAGAAATATAAGAATAAAAAGGAGAATATATATGGATTTAAGTATGATAGAACAAATGATAACATTTTTAACTCTACCTTTTCAGTCGTTTTTAACGATTGAAATATTTTTAATATTTATCATTGTCTATATATTTCTTCTTTATAATGAAAAAAGACAAAATAAGAAAGTTAAAATAATTTTAATTGCACTATTAATTTTTTTCTTTTCATTATTAGTATTTTACTTTTCAGATGATATTATAAATGTATTAAATGAAATTATTAGAACATTAATGAGATGTTTCTATTTTCCAAATATTGTCTTTTATATTTTAACAGTTATAGTTTCTTTAGTTACACTAATATGTGCAGTACTTAAAGAAAGTTTGACTAAATTAAATAAAATAATAACCTATACTTTTACTATTATACATCTTTTCTTATTTACTAACTTTATATCATATGCTATTGCAAATAATATATCATTACTAGATAATACTAATATTTATCAGCATGATCAGATGTTTGTAATAGTTTTATTCAGTCAAATTATCTTTATACTTCTAGTTTTGTATAAGCTAATCTATCATTTTTGTTATATTAGGCATGAAAAATTGAAAAATAGATGATAAAATGCTATAATGTCTAGGAAGTGAGGTAATTATGAAGAAAAAAATAATTAAACTTAAAGATAAATTTTTAAAAATTTTAAAAAAAATAAAAGATGAAAAGATTATAAGTAGTTATTTTAAAAATAATCGCTTATTTATTGTCTACCTAGTAGTATGTGTTTTAAATTCTACGTTGCTTAGAATTTTTACTATGCCAACTATGGAGAATTACTTATCATTTAAACCAATAGTAGCAGATCTTGCTGTTGTTACTATTATAGGTTCTTTTTCGTATTTGTTTAAAGGCAAAAAGAGATATATTTATTTGTTAGTGTGGGCAGTTATTTTTACAGCTGTATGCACTATAAATTCAGCTTATTATACATTTTATACATCATTTGCAAGTGTATCTATGTTATCTCTTACTCAATATATTGGTGAAGTAGGAGATGCAGTTGTTGAAAATGTCTTGCAGTTAAAAGATTTAGTTTATATTATTCCTCTAGTTTTCTTTGTCTACTATTATCATCGTCTATCTAAAAAAGATAAATATAAATTATATAATAAAGCTAATCGTATTAAAAAATTTAAAAATACAATTATTGCAGGTGGATTTATATTATTTCTTTTCATAATTTCTTTATCTAGTCTTGAAGTAAGTAGATTTGTTAAACAATGGAATAGAGAATATATAGTTATGAGATTTGGTATTTATATGTATCAGGGTAATGATATAGTTGCAAGTATCCAACCTAAGATATCTGCTATGTTTGGTTATGATGATGCTAAAAAAGTATTTAATGAATATTATAAAGATAGAACAAATGAACAAAATTATACTAATGATTATACTAATATATTCGAAGGACGTAATGTTATTGTAATTCATGCTGAATCTATGCAAGATATTGCTTTAAATAGAACTTTTAATGGTGAAGAAGTAACTCCTAATTTAAATAGATTAATTGAAGAAGGATTATTCTTTACAAATTTCTATTCACAAGTAAGTGTTGGAACAAGCAGTGATACAGAACTTACTTTCAATACTAGTTTGATGCCAACCCAAAATGGTACAGCTTTTGTAAGTTATTTTGATAGAACTTATATTGCAACCCCTTCACTAATGAAAGAAAAGGGATATTATACCTTTAGTATGCATGCTAATAATGCTGACTTTTGGAATAGACGTGCCATGCATGAATCTTTAGGTTATGATAAATTCTATAGTAAAGAAACATATGATGTTGATAAAGAAAATGTTATTGGTCTAGGATTATCTGATAAAGAATTCTTTGCTCAATCAGTAGAAAAAATAAAGAAAATAAGTGAAGAGCATGATAAATATTATGGACTTTTAATAACATTAACTAACCATACACCATTTTCAGATACTGATAAATATGGAGAGTTTGCAGTTACTATGAAAACAACGATTACAAATGAAGATGGTACTACAGAAGAAGTAGAAGCTCCTTATCTAGAAGGAACTAAATTGGGTAACTACTTTAAATCAGTTCATTATGCAGATGCAGCATTAGGGGAATTTTTCCAAGCGATGGATGAGGCTGGACTTTTAGATAATACTGTTATAATACTTTATGGAGATCATGATGCTAGACTTCCAAAAAGTGATTATAATTTAATGAATAATTATGATCCGATTACAGATAGTGTTAAATCTAAAGATGATGAAACTTATGAAGAATATGATAGTTTTGACTATGAATTAGACCGTAAAGTTCCATTATTAATTTGGACTAAAGATGGTAAAGTAAAAGGTAAAGTTGATTATACAATGGGAATGTATGATGTTATGCCTACTATTGGTAATATGTTAGGATTTTATAATAAATATGCTCTAGGACATGATATCTTTGAAAATAGAGAAAATAATATTGTTGTATTCCCTAATGGTAATTGGGTAACAGATAAGATGTATTATAATAGTCAAAAAGGAGAATATAAACTTCTAAAAGACGAAATAATAGATGAAAATTATATTAGTAATAATAATCAGTATGCTGAAAAGTTACTGGATGTTTCTAATAAAGCGATTGTATTTGACTTATTTAATCCAAATAGTGAAGAAAAAGTAAGTGAAGTTACTAAACAAGAGACGAAAGAGAATTAGAAGGGAGTAAATAATGAAACTAAAGAGGAAAGTAAAAGTAATATTAGTATTAGCAATTATATTAATAATAGCAGGACTAGCATTCCTTGCTTATGAAAGTTTTAAACCTAAAGAAACAAGAACTGCCACTGTTGAAAATGAAATAGAAGAATATGGATATACTCTAAAATCTACACGAAATAATAGGTATAAAAAAATGTTCCAAGAACTACAAAATATTTTAAATAAGGATGAAGTTGATGAAGAAGCTTATCTTGAACAAATTAGTAAAATGTTTATAATGGATTTCTATACTTTAGATGATAAACTTGCTAATACTGATGTAGGTGGTATAGACTTTGTTCATGCTGATGCTAAAACTAACTTTTTAGAAAAAGCAGAAGATACCGTATATAAGTATGTAGAAAGTGATATTTATGGTAATAGAGATCAAAAATTACCCGAAGTTACTGAAGTAACGGTTGAAAATATAGAAAATATAGAATATACTATAGGAACAGATTTTACGGATGATAATGCTTATCAGGTGGAAGTTTCCTTAAAATATAAAGAAGATATGGACTATCCTACTAAAGCTACACTTATCTTTGTGCATGAAGATAATAAACTATCTCTAGTAGAAATGGAATAATATCTTCTTTTTCTTTAAAATGGAGTGATTTTATATGAAAGTAATATATCCAGATTATGAAAAATGCTTAACAAATTTAACTAATTCAATTTTAAAGTATTTTGATATAACACCATATCATAAAACATTAAAAGAATTAGATAGAGTTTTAGAAGAAAATAATTATGATAACATTGTATTATTAATCTATGATGGAATGGGATCTAATATTTTAAGTAAAAACTTAAATGAAACCTCATTTTTAAGAAACCATAAAATAGGAGATATTAAAGCAGTATTCCCACCAACTACAACAGCATCGACTACAACTCTTTTATCAGGATTAAATCCATGTGAACATGGTTGGCTAGGATGGGATTTATATTTTAAAGACTTAGACGAAACAGTTACTATGTTTTTAAATACTAAAAAAGATACTGAAATATTAGTATCTGAAGAAAACATTGCCCATAAATTTTTTTCTTATAGTAATATTATTGATTTAATAAATGAAAAATATAAAGCCTATCAACTAATGCCATTTGGAAATAATGCTTATAAGAATTTAGATGATTTAAATAATAGAATAATAAATTTATGTAAAGATAAAAGTAAGAAGTTTATCTATGCTTATTATGATGAGCCAGATTATACTACTCATATAGAAGGTACTGATTCTAATATTACTGTAAAACTATATGAAGAGATTGATAAAAGTACTAAAGAATTATATGAGAAATTAAAAGATACTAATACCCTTGTTATAGTAACAGCAGACCATGGACATATAAACTCTAAAGATATAACATTAAGTGATTATAAAGATATATTTAGTTTACTAAAACATGATATTTCTATAGAAGGTAGAGCATGTGCTTTCTTTATAAAAGATGATAAACATAAAGAGTTTGAACAATTATTTAATGAATACTTTAAAGATGATTTTATTTTATATACTAAAGAAGAAGTAATAAAAAATAAATTGTTTGGGAGAGGTAGAGAAAATAAACATTTTAAAGATTCTTTAGGAGATTACTTAGCAGTCGCTATTTCAAATAAATACTTTAGATATAATGAAAACTCTGTGAAGTATACTTCTATGCATGCAGGTTTAACAGAAGATGAAATGTTAGTTCCATTAATTGTAATGGGAGGGGAAATAAAATGAATTATGAATTAATTGCCATGGATTTTGATGGTACTCTTTTAAGAGATGATAAAACTATCTCTCTAAATACTAAAAGTATTTTGAAATTATATAAAGACTTAGGTTACTTAATAGTGGGTGTAACTGCAAGAACACTAGAAAGTATAAAGGATGTATTACCATTAGACATTTTTAATTATCTTATTATAAATAATGGAGCATCTATTTATAATGTCAATGATAATAGCATGATTTATCAAGGAACTATTGATAAAGAAAGTGTTAAAGATATTACAGATGAAATAGAAGATTACTGTGATCAAATAGATTATGTAACTGACAATGTTTATTATACCTATTTACAAAAGAAAGAGAGTAACCTTGAATTTATTAAAGATATTGATAGTGTAGATGAAATAGGTGAACAAGTGACTAGAATAAATTTATTTTTAAAAGATAAGACTAAAATTACTTATTATTATGAACTAATAAAATCTAGATATAAAAATATTAATTGTTTTATAATGCAAGATTCTGAAAGTACTGAGAAGTGGCTTGTTTTAAATCCTAAGGGAGTAAATAAAGCAAGTACCTTAAAAGAATTAGGTAAAATAGAAAATATAAGTTTAGATGAAATGATTTTCTTTGGCGACGGACTAAATGACTTAGAAGTAATGAAGGAAGTAGGCTTAAGTGTAGCAATGGGTAATGCTTTAGAAGAAATTAAAGAAAATGCTAAAGATATTACTAAATCTAATAATGAAGATGGTATAGTAGATTATTTAGATAAAAAACTAAATAGACAAAAATATAATTAATTCTAAAAGGTGGTGATATAATGGAAAGATTACAAAAAGTAATAGCAAATGCAGGAATTACATCAAGACGTAAAGCGGAAGACTTAATTAAAGAGGGTAGAGTAACAGTAAATGGTGTTATAGTAACTGAACTTGGTACTAAAGTAACTAACAAAGATATAATCAAAGTAGATGGTAAAGAAATAGAAAAAGAAAAAAAGGTTTATTATCTACTTAATAAACCAAGAGGTATTATTACTAGTGTTACTGATGATAAACAAAGGAAGACTGTAGTTGACTTAATACCATGTAATGAAAGAATCTATCCCGTGGGTAGACTTGATTATGATACAACAGGAGTCTTATTACTTACTAATGATGGAGAGTTTGCAAATATACTTATGCATCCAAGTGATTTGGTAGAGAAAGTATATATAGTTAAAGTAAAAGGTATTATTAAAGGAGATGCCATTAATACTATTAAAAAAGGTGTAACAGTAGATGGTGTTTCTTATGAGAAAGCTAAAGTTAAGTTAAGAAAAACTGATTATAAAACAAATACTTCTATGCTTACAGTAACAATACATGAAGGTCGTAATCATGAAGTTAAGAAAATGTTTGAAGCAGTAGGCTTTCCAGTCTTAAAATTAAGAAGAGAGCGAGAATTTATCTTTGATTTAAAAGGCCTAAAGAGTGGAGAATATAGAAAACTAACCCCTAAAGAAGTCGCAATCGTCTATAGTTTGGCAAAAAAATAAGAGCATTGTATTTGCTCTTTTATTATTTTTAATTTTCTTCTATTTCAATTGCACCTGTAGGACAAGAATCTGCAGCATCTCTTACTTCATCTTGAAGTTCTTCTTTAACACTTATAAATTCTTCTTTATTCTCACTATTTTCTTCTACTTTAACTTCACTTAATCCTTCATCATTAAGTTCAAATACTTCATCACATATCGCTGCACATGCTCCACATCCTATACAAGCATCTTTATTAACTTTTACTTTCATTTTTATACCTCCGACTTAATTATATCTTATTTTTCTCTTTTTGCCTACTTTAATTTTTTCAAATAGTATGTTATCATTAGAGTATATAATAAAGTAGGTGATATCGTGGGAAGAATGGATAGGTATGATAACTCTCATAAACCAGGAGTTAGAAGTAGAACTGAAAAAAATCATGATTTATATACTGATTTAGGTAATTTAGAAAAGTATACTATGCTTACAGATGTATCTAAAATAGAAGCAGTTGAACTAGACGCAGCTAAAAAGAACTATCGTACTAGAGAGGGATATCACAGTCTGAAAGATTATGATATAAATATAGAAGAAAAGCCTAAAGAAAGAAAGGAATTAGATGAATTTAATTTTTTATATAATAATGAACATAAGACTTATGATATTAATAGAGTATTAGAAGAAGCGAAAGAGTTAAGAGAAAAAGATAATTTGGAGAGAAAGAGAAAACTTCATAATGAAAAATATAATATATTAGAAAGTAGTGAAGAAGATTTAGAAAAATTTAAAGAAGAGACTAAATTAAGACATAAACCTATTGAAAATGAAGAGGAATTAGAAGAGTTGATTCATACTATTACTTCTAAAGAATTAAGAGAAGAAATAGATAAAAGTGAATCAGATGATAATACTAATACTTTACTTGGGGATTTAATGGCTACAAATGTGAATGAAGAAGTATTAAAGCCAATTGCTACTAAAATAGAAGATAATAAAGTAGAAGATAATACTAAAAAAATAGATAAAGTTAAAGAAAAGACTATGTCTTTGAAAGATCAGATAGACAAGTCATTTTATACTAAAAGCCTTGATTTAAGTGAGGAAGACTTTGAAAGTGATGATGAAGTAGTAGTAAAACCATCTAAAATATTAGGATTTTTAAAAGTTATCTTATCATTAATTTTGATATTGGCAGTTGGCTTTGGAGTATATTATGTAATTACTAATTTTTAAAAATATAATAGACTATTTAGTCTTTTTTCTTTTTCATACTTTTATTATCATTAGTTTTATGATAAACTTGAAATATAAACAACAATATTGATAGGGGGAATAGAAATGAATTTAAACTTTGTTTTAAATGATTATGCTTTGATTTGGAATTTGTTATTTAATGCCTCTATTTCTTCTAATGTCCAGGAATTTAAACAGAAGTTGTGGAAAAACTATCGTCACAGTTACAATGCTTTATATAAAGAAGAGGAACATATTTTAAAAGATCCAAAAAACTATATACCAGATGATGATACTGTTTTTGATATGGTTAAAAATAGTGAAATGTATCAAGAAATAAGAGAAGAAACTGAAAAATATCGTTTAGAACTTTTACATACTTGGGATACTTTAAAAAAGGAATTAAATAAGAATTTTAAAGAAATATTAAAATTTGATATTAAATTATATCATGTTTTAGTTGTTGATAAAAAAATTGATATAATTGGTATGACAATACCAAAGAGTAGAAGAGTTAATACTATTACTTGGGGCAATAGAAGTGATAGTGATGATTATATACTTGCTATCATCAATATAATTGAACATATTGTTAGAAAAGAGCTTATTAATTATCAAGAGGAGTATAAAGATATAGTAGATGCTATTATAGAACTTGCTATTGATAATGAACTTACTTCAAGAATTTTGAAAAAGAGTGTTTATTTGCGAGGAGATAATTCCCTAAAATTTTTAAAAAGGCAATTATATCCTTACTTTCTTATGTATCTAGGATATTCTAAAGAAGAAATTTTAAATAGAATGTTAGCTGATAAGATTGTTTTTGAACTTGATAAATATACTTTTGAAAGACAACTTGCAACAGTAGATTTAAAAGCATTTATTGATTTTTGTATTAAAAATCAACGTCATATTTTAAAGATAAATGAACTAGAAATAATTTAAATATTTAGATGGAGGCTAAGGAGTATGGACAGCAAGTTAAATTTGTTTTTAGAAAAAATTAATCTAAATAAAGATTATTTTGATTTTTTTAAAAATTCTACTTTAGATAAAATAGTTGTTAATAAAAATAGAAAAAGTTTTTTAGTTAAAATAACTATAGATAAGTATTTGCCTAAAGATATATTATCTAACTTAATAGAAAATAAGCACTTATTTTCTCCTGATTTAACATATAATTTTACTGTTAGAAATCCTGATAATAAAATACTATTAGATTATTATCCTTATTTTTTAGATATCTTAAAAGAAAGAGATAAAATAAAATTAATTGATGTTTATAAAGATTCTTTGGTTTATGAAGATGATACATTGAGATTTATCGCCTATAATAAAAAAGAAGAAGATAGATTAAAAGAAATAACTAATGATATAAATAACTTCTATCATAATATAGGATTTAATGACTATATACCAATTATTTTGAGAGAAGATAACATAATTGAAGAAATAAGTAATGAACTTTCTAATGTTGTTATTCCTGAGCCTATTAAGACGGATGTTATTAAAGAAGAATCTAAACGTTATAATAACAGTGGTACTCCTAGAAGAAGAAAAAGTACTGATGAAGGATGTATTTTAGGTAAAACTATTGATTGTGAATCTATTAAGATGAGTTTATTATTAGGTGAAGATAATGATGTAACTGTAGAAGGATATATTTTTGGTACAGATTATTTTGAGTCTAATAAAACTAACTTTAAGATTATTACTTTAAAAATAACAGATGAAACAGATAGTATTGCCTGTAAAGTGTTTTGTAATGAAGATGAAGAGTATGTTAGACTTTGTAAAACTTTAAAAGTAGGAACATGGCTTAAGATTAGAGGATATACAAAAATAGATTCTTTTGCTAAAGATGAGTTAGTACTTAATGCTAGGGATATTATGCCTGTAGAACATGTTGAAGAAGAAATTACTGATGATGCTAAAGAAAAAAGAGTAGAACTCCATGCTCATACGATGATGAGTCAAATGGATGGAGTAGCAGATGAAGTAAAACTAGTTAAACAGGCGATGAAGTGGGGACACAAAGCTATTGCAATAACAGATCATAATGGTGTTCAAGCTTTCCCCCATGTTTACAATCTAGTAAGAGATTATAATAAAGGTAAAGAAGAAAAAGATCAATTTAAAGCAATATATGGAACAGAACTTGTAATGGTAGATGATAATGTAGATATAGTTATTAGACCTAATGATGGTAAATTACTAGATCAGACTTATGTTGTTTTTGACTTTGAAACTACAGGATTTAATGCCGGTGGTGCTGACTCTATTATTGAAATTGGTGCAGTTAAGATGAAAGGTGGAGAAATCCTTGAGCGTTATGATGAGTTAATTAATCCAGGAAGACCTTTACCTGCTAAAATAACAGAGATAACTAATATAACAGACTTAATGTTAGAAGATAAAGACAATGAAGAGAATGCTGTTAAAAGATTTATTGAATGGTTTGGTGACTTACCTATGGTTGCCCATAATGCTAAGTTCGATGTTTCTTTCTTAGAGATGGCTTATAAAAAATATAATCTAGGTGAGTTTAAGAATCCTGTTATCGATACCCTAGAATTATCAAGAACCCTAGATAATAACTATGCTCGTCATGGTCTATCTGCCTTAGTTAAAAGATATAATGTTCCATGGGATGAAGAGAGTCATCATAGAGGAGATTATGATGCTGAAGGTACTTCTTTAGTCCTATACAAAATGTTAGAGAAACTAGATAGTAGAAATATAGAGACAATGGAACAACTTTCAAATATAGTAGATTCTAAAGAGATGTATAAATATGGTAATACTAATCATATTAATATTCTTGCTTTAAATAAAAAAGGACTAAAGAACTTATTTAAAATAGTATCTTTTGCCAATACTACATATCTTCATAAAACGCCAAGAATACCAAGAAGTATTATTAATGAATATAGAGATGGTTTACTTATTGGTAGTGGTTGTTATGAGTCTGAAGTATTTAAACAAGCTAGTAGCAAGAGTGAAGAGGAACTATCTAATATTATTAGATTTTATGATTATGTTGAAGTACAGCCGCCAGAGTGTTATTCTCATTTAGTAGAAACAGGTGACTTTGCAAATGAGGGTGAAGTAATTAGTAATATTAATAAGATTATTAATACAACTATTGATGCTGGTAAATTGATTGTTGCAACAGGAGATGTTCATCACCTAACAAGAGAAGATAAAATATATAGAGAAATCATTGTTAATCAAAAAGTACCAGGAGGAGGACGTCATCCTCTAGCAAGAGGTGGTATTAAAAACATTCCATCAAATCACTTCAGGACAACAACAGAGATGCTAGAAGATTTCTCATTCTTAGATGAAGAAACAAGAAAACTAATAGTTATAGATAATCCTAAAAAAATCGCTGATATGACAGAAATTATAGAAGTTATTATTGAAACAGGAGGAATACCTTTTTCTCCTAAAATTGATAGTAGTGTTGAAACTGTTACAGAGTTAGTCTTTACAAAAGCTAGTGATATGTATGGAGATCCTTTACCATATAATATTGAAGAACGGATTAGTACAGAGTTATATGGGGATGGTGTTTATAAAGCTGTAGAAGCTAAATTAAAAAGAGAAGAACCTAATCTAAGTGAAGATGAGTTTAAGAAGAAGTTATTCGCTAACTTACATAATACTCTTTTAAAAGGCTTTGATGAAGTAAAGAAAGTAATAAAAGAAAATCTTAAAATAACTGACCCTGATATAACCGATGAAGACTTAGAGAAAACTCTTAAAAAGAATTTAGGTGGTGTCATCGGTGGTGGTTTTGATGTTATTTATCTAATCGCTCAAAAGTTAGTTAAACATTCTAATGATGATGGTTATATCGTTGGTTCAAGGGGTTCTGTTGGTTCATCTTTTGTGGCTACAATGATGGGGATAACAGAAGTAAATCCTCTTCCTGCTCATTATTTATGTCGTAATAAAGAATGTAAGTATTCAGAGTTTAGTAATGAAGATGGCGAAGCTTATGGGAAAGACTATCCATCAGGCTATGACTTGCCAGATAAAAATTGTCCTAAATGTGGAAAACCTTTAGGTAAAGAGGGACAAGATATGCCATTTGCAACTTTCCTAGGTTTCAATGCTGATAAAGTTCCTGATATCGATCTTAACTTCTCTGGAGAATATCAATGGAAAGCTCATGAATATACGAAAGTACTATTTGGTGTTGACAATGTATATAGAGCAGGTACCATTGGTACTGTCGCTGAAAAAACGGCTTATGGTTATGTTAGGGGTTACTTTGAAGAACATGGTATTATAGGAAAAAGAAGTACAGAAATTGAAAGACTTGCAAAAGGATGTACTGGTGTAAAAAGAACGACTGGACAACATCCTGGTGGTATTGTTGTTATACCAGGTTATATGGATGTCTTTGATTTTACACCGTTCCAGTATCCTGCTGATGATAATACGTCACTTTGGAGAACAACTCACTTTGATTACCATGCTATTGATCAAGATGTTTTAAAACTTGACATACTAGGTCACGATGATCCTACCGTTTTAAGGATGTTACAAGACCTATCAGGTATTGATATTACAACACTACCAATGGACGATAAAAAAATATTTTCTATTCTATCAAGTCCAGAAGCTTTAGGGGTAAAAGAAGAAGATATTCTTTGTCCAACTGGAACCCTTGGATTACCTGAACTTGGAACAAGATTTGTTATTAATATGTTAGTTGAAACTAAACCTTCAACTTTTGCTGAACTAGTTAAAATATCAGGATTATCGCACGGTACTGATGTTTGGGCAGGTAATGCTAGTGAATTAATTAGAAATAATATTGTTCCTTTTAAAGATGTTATTGGTTGTCGTGATGATATTATGGTTAACTTAATGAATTGGGGAATGAAACCTATTAGAGCCTTTAAAATAATGGAACATGTTAGAAAAGGTAAAGCTAGTAAAGACCCTGAAACATGGAAGGGCATGGTTGAAGAGATGAAAGCTGCTAACGTTCCAGAATGGTATATAGAGTCATGTCATAAAATAAAATACATGTTCCCAAAAGCCCATGCTTGTGCCTATGTTATGAGTGCTATTAGAATCGCTTGGTTTAAAGTCTATAAACCATTATTCTACTATGCAGCCTTCTTCTCAATTAGAGTAGATGATTATGATATAGAAACTATGATAAAAGGCTATAATGCTATTAAAACAAGATATGAAGACTTAATGGCTAAAGGCTTTGAAGTTACTAATAAAGAGTCTAATATCATAGATTCCCTTCATGTTGCCCTAGAAGCGACGGCACGTGGAATTAAATTTGCACCAATTTCTTTAGAGAAAAGTGATGCGACAAGGTTTGTTGTTGATACTGAACATGAAAATACTTTAATACCACCATTTAAAACTATCGATGGTCTAGGTTTAACAGTTGCAAAGACTATAGTGGAAGCAAGAGAAAACGGACCATTCCTAAGCAAAGAAGATTTACAAAAACGTGGTAAAGTATCAAAGACCTTAACAGATAAAATGACTGAGATGGGAATACTTAATGAATTACCTGATTCAAATCAGTTAAGCTTGTTTTAATTGACAAAGTAAGAAAGAAGTGCTATAATACAGCTACATTCAATGAAGGGGGAATAATAATGGAAAATTTAGAATTAAATGAACAAAAATATAATAATGATATGATCACATTATCAAGAATTGGTTTTAGACCAATTTACACTAGTAAAGAGGATGCTTTCACTATTATGTATAGCGGTTTGACATCTTCAGTATGTTCTGTAGAACTTAATGGAGGTAACGTATCTCTTGATTTAGCTAGTCCATATCTTGAAACAAATAAGAAGACTGATAATATTATGGATGTATTTACAGCTATTAAAGATATGGAACAAGCACCTGTTAGAGACCTAACAGTTGAAGATTTACCACTTTTATCTAGTAAAGAAGAAGAACAAATAATGCCTGATAAAGATATTGCTACATATTTTAACTTTAAGGAAAATTATGATAGTTTATTAGGTATGGGTGATGAATACTGGACAAAAAGATTATTAAGAGAAGCTGAAAATGAATTCGGACATGGTGCTATATTAGAAGGTGCCTTTGAAAGTCCTTCAATGATGGTAGAAGAATATGAGAGTTATGCTTCACAAAATAAGAAGGAAAAAGAAAGCCTACAAAAAATTAATAGATTAGGACAAATGCCATATGGAGTACAAACTTTAGTAGCTAATTCATTACAAGAAGATAATGAAGTGACTGATGAAATTTCAAGAAGAAAATAAATCAAGTTCTCTATATTAATCAAAAATAATGATGATATATGTAAAATCAATACATATATCATTTTTGTTAGTATAAAATTTGACAAAGTAACAAAAAAGTGCTATAATATGGCTACATTCAATGGAGGGGGAATAAAAGAATGGAAAAAGAAATTAGAACAGTGTTAGAAGGAAGTTATGCTGAATACGAAAAACGTACTGAAGAAAACAGAAAACTTATGGAGAACTATGCACGTGGTGTAGAAGAACTAAAAAAGAAAGGGTTGGAAGCTTGCGTAACAGAAAAAGTTTTTGAATCACAAGAATCTAAAGAAGAGTATGCCAATTATTTAATGAACATTCTGGATGGAAGTGCTCATGCATTAGCTGAAACACTTGATCCAGAAGGTTACGCAAACGGAGTATATGACGCTTTTGGCAATTTTCATTATAAAACTAAAGATGGTGGCTCAAATATGATAACACCAGAAGGTGCCATTTTAGAAAGATAGAAAATAATAATATAACTAATTAAGGGGGAATAAAGAATGGAAAATTTAAATTTTAGAGAGAATGTTTTGAGAATAGGACATTATGATATTTATAAAAAAGGTTCTGCTAGTGTTAAAAATTTACGAATTTTAAATACTGGTAATAAATATGGTATTATGACTACTAAAGCTTGTTTTTATGAAGATGGAATGTCTTTTGATGATAGAAAGGCAATCTTTTTAGAACGTCGCAAAAAGGCTGCAGCAGATAATAAATATGCTTTTGACCCATATAAATTTTATATGCCTATTCAAAATGGTGAAGGTAAAGCAGTAGAACTTACAAGAGAAATGGTAGAAGCCTATGAAGATGGTTGGGACTTAGATATTAAAGCTGACATTTTAATTACAACTGATAAAATCCCAGGAGTAGTAGCTGGTTTCCCAGTTGCTGATTGTCCACTTCTTATAGCAAGTGATTTAAAAAATGGTATTACTGCAACTGCTCATTGCGGTGCTGCAATGATTAATAATTATTTACCAATTAAAACTGTTGAAGCTCTACAAAGCATGTATAATAGTAAAAAAGAAGATATTTACATTTATATAGGCGCTCATGCAGGAAAAGACTGGTCTTATGATAGATATCCTGACTTTGCTACTGAAAAATTTTGGGAACAAACTGAAGCAGTTAAGCAAATAAAAGAAGATGATTTTAGAATTAATATGGATAGTGCATTACTTTATCAACTTTCTCCAGAGGAATATGAAACTTATATTATAAATACTGATAATACTAGAACTAATCCAAATTATTATTCTAATAGTATTTATAATCATGGTAAAGGACCAGAAGATAAAAATGGTATGCATTTTGAAGGAGCATATTATCAAAAAACAAAAAGACTGTAAAAAAGAGTTAAAAATAAAAGACTCTTTTTTCTTTTTGTGATATACTTTTAACTAGGAGGAAGTATGGAAAAGATTAACCTAGATAAAGTAAATTACATACAATATGGTAGTGCTAAAGGTAAAGATATTATTTTACTGCATGGTTGGGGACAAAATATTGAAATGATGGAACCACTTGGTAATCCGCTATCTTGTAAATATCATATTACAATATTAGATTTTCCTGGTTATGGAAAAAGTGATGAACCTGATGAAGTTTGGACAGTATCTGATTATGCCGAACTAGTTCATGAGTTAGTGAAAAAGTTAAAGATTAAGAAACCTACATTAATAGGACACTCTTTTGGAGGTAGAGTTGCTATAGTTTATGCTTCAAAGTATGAAGTAGATAGAGTAGTATTATTTGGAGCTCCTTGTGTTAGAACTAAAAAAGGATTAACTCTAAAAGAGAAAATGTTAAAGAAAGCAAAAACATTACCAGGTATGGGTAAAATTGCAGAGATTGCTAAAAACTATATTGGTTCTGAAGATTATAAAAGTGCTACACCTAAAATGCGAGAAATCTTAGTTAAAACAGTTAATGAAGATTTATCTGATTATGCTAAAAAGATAACTGTTCCAACTCTTCTAGTATGGGGAGAGATGGATGAAGCAGCTCCACTTGAAGAAGCGAAACTCTTAGAAAATTTACTTCAAGATGGTGCCTTAATTGTTCTACCAGGAACACATTATGCCTATCTTGAGAATTTGAGTAGGATTATAAATATTATAAATAATTTTATGGAGGGATAATATGATTGAAATACTTTTAATTTTAGTTGCTATCATAGCAATTATCATAAAATCTAAAAAAAGTTTACATATGTTACAACAAAACTTATATAATGAAAACAACCGTTATATTAAATGGGTTGTTAATAATAGTTCTAATTTCTTCTCACTAGAACTTTTAGCAGTACTTATAGTAGCAGTCGCTAATGTCTTCCTAATTAAAGAGGATACTATAAGCTTAATCTTAAATATTATTGCTATACTTTTATATATTATTTATATCTATAAATTTAGAAAAGACTTAAAGAATGAACAAGTAAAGAAACCTTTAGTAATAACTGCAAGAGTAAAAAGATTAATTGCAACTACAACAATATTACATTTAATACCAATAGTATTAATTATTATATATAGAGATAATCTATTAATTAGTCATTTCTTAATCTTTATCTTTATACTTTTTGCCTATTTAAATACTTTTATAATCCTACTAGCAAACTTTATTAACAAATATACTTTAGAAAAATATGTATATCATCATTTCAAGAGTATGGCTGTTAAAAAGTTAAAGAGTATGCCTAACTTAAAAGTTATCGGTGTAACAGGTAGTTATGGTAAGACAAGTAGTAAGAATATTCTAGCAGACATATTAAATATTAAATATGCAACGCTACCAACACCACGTAACTTAAATACTCCTTATGGTTTAATTATTACTATTAATAATCACTTAGATAAATTTACAGAAGTATTTATCGCTGAAATGGGTGCCTATGTTAGAGGAGAAATTAAAGATTTATGTAATTTAGTTCATCCTAAATATGGTATCTTAACTCGCATTGGAACTGCTCACTTAGAAAGTTTTGGTAGTGAAGAAAATATAAGAAAGACAAAATTTGAACTTATTGAATCATTACCACTTGATGGAGTAGGGGTACTTAATAGAGATGATCCTAAACAAGTAAGTTATGATTTAAAAAATAAATGTAAGATACTTTGGATAGGTATCGATGAAAAAGATGTAGATGTTCATGCTAGTAATATAAGATGTTCTAGTGTTGGAACTACCTTTGATGTAACATTTAAAGGTGATAAGAAAAAATATGAGTTTGAAACTAAACTATTAGGTAAACATAACGTTTATAATATTCTAGCAGGACTTGCTTTAGGACGTGAATTTGGCATATCAATTCCTAAACTACAGCAAGCGGTTAGAAATGTTAAACAAGTAGAACATAGACTAGAACTTAAGAAGATGGGTTACTTCTATCAAATAGATGATGCTTATAATTCAAATCCAGTAGGTGCTAAGAGTGCTTTAGAAGTTTTATCTATGATGCCAGGACTAAAAATAGTAGTAACACCAGGTATGATAGAGTTAGGTGATAAAGAAGAAGAACTTAATAAAGAGTTTGGAAAGCAAATCGCTACTATTTCTAAAGCAGACTATGTAGTTCTAATTGGTGAGAAGAGAACTAAACCTATTAAAGAAGGATTAAAAGAAGCTAAATATAATATGGATAATTTAATTGTTTACAATGATGTCAAAGAAGCATATAATTTTATAAGAGGTATAAAAACAAAGAAAGAAATCTATGCCTTATTTGAAAATGATTTACCTGATACATATAATGAAAAGTAGGAGGATGAAAAAATGAAAATTAAATTAGGAGTTGTATTCGGTGGTGAATCCGTTGAACATGAAGTAAGTATTATTTCAGCAGTTCAAGCCATGAATAAAATAAATCAAGAAAAATATGACATTATCCCTATTTATATAACTAAAGATGGTGAGTGGTATACTGGTAGTATGTTAATGGATGTTGAAGTATACGGGGATTTAGATTTAATTAAGAAATATGCAAGTAATGTCGTATTATATAAAAAAGATGGAGCCTTTGTATTACAAAGTAAAGGCTTATTTAAGAAAATTGTTACTGACTTAGATGTAATATTTCCAATTACCCATGGTACTAATGTAGAAGATGGTGTACTACAAGGATATTTCCAAACAGTAGGTATTCCATATGTTGGACCTAATGTATACTCAGCAGTTGTATCACAAGATAAAGCATATATGAGAGATATCTTTAAAGCTAATGATATCCCAGTTCCAGTATATACATGGTTCTATGATACAGATTATAAAAATGATTCTGATGAAGTAGTAAAAAAGATAGAGAAAATAAAATATCCAGTTATTGTTAAACCTGCTACAACTGGTAGTAGTGTAGGAATAGGTGTTGCTAACAATAAAGATGAGTTAGTTAAAGCTATTGAAGAAGCCATTACTTATGATAGTAAAATAGTAGTAGAAGAAGTAATTAAAAACTTAATGGAAGTAAATATCTCTGTTTTAGGTAATTATGAAAATCAGGAGACAAGTGTTATTGAAGAAGTATTATCTAAGAGTGCTTTTCTAACATATGATGAAAAATATATTGGTAGTAGTAAAGTTAAAGGAAAACTAGGAGCTAAAATGACACCTCTTAAAGGTTCTAAAGGTATGGCTTCAGCTGATAGAAAAATACCTGCAGATCTTACAGATAAAATGAGTAAAGAAGTAGAAGAACTTGCTATTAAAGTCTTTAGAGCCCTAGGAAGTAGTGGAGATGCTCGTATTGATATGTTAATTGATAGCAAAGCTAAAAAAGTATATGTTAATGAGATTAACTCAATACCAGGTTCATTAGCATTCTATCTATGGGATCCTAAAGGAAAAGATTATACTGAACTATTAGATGATATGATTAGTATAGCCATTAAAGATTATAAAAAACGTGAAAGTAAAACACATTCCTTTAATACAAACATCTTACAAGGCTTTGCCAAAAATGGTCTAAAAGGAATGAAAGGTAAACTACAAAATAAATAAAACTGTATTAGTAAAGACTAGTACAGTTTTTACATTTATTGACATAATAGTAAGGTTATATAACTAGTATGATTATAAAAATTGTGTTAATCTAAAAATAGAGGAGTGAATGAATTATGGAGAAAAAGAAAAACAAAGGAGTAATAGTTTTAATAGTCTTATTAATATTATGTATTATAGGTCTAGTATTTTATATACTAGTTGATAAAGATATTATTAAACTAAACAACACTACTGTAGAAAATGAACAAGTAGAAGAAAATAATCCTAGTGATGATACTGAAGAAAAAATATAGTAGTAGAGCTTGACCCTGAAAGTTCAAACATTAAATACTTATTTAATAATGCCCATCGTCTATCTATTGGACCAGAAGCCCAAATTTATAGAGATGGTGGTTATAAAGTAAGTGATATGAGCGAAGAAGATAAAATGACTCTATTGGGAAGACAATGGTCAAATTTTGTTGAACAAATAGGTCCTAGTAGTTCAGATGGTTATACTTGGACACTTTATTTAAATGAAGATACTTTAAAAGATATTTATGAAAGAACTTTTGGACCAAATACTTATCATCAAGTTAATCAAATAACAGATGGCTTATGTACAACTTTAACTTATGACACTGCCAATAAAAGATATTCATATGTTGGAAAGTATGGATGTGGAGGTACTACTGTTTTTAGTGTACATGAAAAAATAATAAGTGCTACAAAATATAATGACAGAATAGAAATAGTAAGTGCTGCTTTCTATTTAGATGCTATGAGTAACCAAATATATAAAGATTATAATAAAACTAAATCACTAGGGGAAAATGTATTTTATAGTAATAACTACAATGATGAGGAAAGGGAATCTCTAGAGGATAAATATATAGAAGATAATAAAGATAACTTAGAGCAATATACGTACACTTATACACTTAATGAAGATGGATTTTATTATTTAACAAGTGTAGAAAGAACTAAAGAATAAAACTACTGAAAATTTACTCAGTAGTTTCTTTTTACTTCTCATTAATTATCTTTAAGTTATTATTAAGTCTCTCATTATTTGGTTCTATTTTTATTGCTTTCTCTAAGAATACCTTACTAGCTTCTATCTCTCCTTTATTATAGTAAGAAATACTTAATAAATCATATGGAGTATAACCAAAACTAAACGTCTCATTTATATAGCTCTTAGTATGACTTTTAATATTCAAAGCAAGATTAACATAATGAATAGTATTATCATAATCTTCTAATTCATAATAAAGTAAAGCCATTTCCATATAAGGATCTCTTAAATATGGCGCTTCCTCTATCGCTTTTAGAAGCCACATTTTCGCTTCATCATATCTTTTTAAATTCTTATAACATCTACCAATAAATCTCATAGAAGCACATCTTTCATCTTTCCAAGTAGATTTCTCTAACCCTAAATGTCTAATTAAAGTATCAATCGCTTCATTATATTTACCATAATACATGTATTCACGTCCTAAGTAATGCATATTTCTATCATCATTAGGATCTTCTTCAACACTTATTTCTAAAAGAGGAAGATAACTACTTCTTGATTTAGTTCTATCAGGATAGTGATTTAAAATGATATTGTCAGTAACACTAAATGTTTCTGCACCATCATACTTCAATATTTCATGGACAGGATGATACCAAGAATAACCTAATCTTTTATGAATCTTCTCATAATAAAAACTTATTATCGGATTGTTGTTTTCATCTAAATACCAGTTATAAATATATCTAAGTCTTGTCGTATTATCACACCAAGCTTTTTCAAGTTCCTCTCGCCATCCAGGTAAGAATACTTCATCTAAATCAGTACAAACACAAATATCAGTATCAAGTGGTACTAACTTTAAAGACTCATTTCTTGCTACATCAAATCTCCAAGGTTCTATTTTTTTAATCTCTACATGAACACCTTTTTCCCTAAGTTTTTCTACCGTATTATCAGTAGAACCAGTATCAAGTACATAAATCTCATCCGCTTCTTTCATAGACTCATACCATCTATCAACAAACTTTTCTTCATTTAAACATATTGTATAAACACATACTTTATATTTACTCATAAATACACCTCTATATATTGTATGAAAAACTTATAAAAAAGTAATTATTGCATATAAATATAATAAGGAGGGCGTTATGTTAAAAAGAATAATTTATAGTTTATTACCTTTAGTAGGGGGTGCGATAGTTGGATTAATTACATCAGGTTATATGAATTACGGGGATATGGTAAAGCCTCCACTTAGCCCTCCGTCCTATATATTTCCTATCGTTTGGACAATACTTTATATTTTAATGGGAATATCTTACTTTATTGCTACCAAAGACAAAGAAAATGATAAAGACTTAAATCAAATCTATTTATTACAACTCTTTGTAAATTTATTTTGGCCTATAATATTCTTTGTTTTAAAAATGTACTTTACTGCTTTTCTTTGGATAATTCTTTTAATAATATTAGTTATAGTTATGATTAAAGAATTATTAAAGAATAATAAAATAAGTGGTTGTTTACAAATCCCTTATCTGATATGGTTATTATTTGCAACTTACCTTAATATTGGTATATTTTTTCTCAATTAGTACAGCTTAAGCTGTTCTTTTTCTATATTGTTAAAAAAAACAAAATATCTTATAATATTGGCGGAGGTATAGATATGAATAATAAAGTATTAGAAATATTAGAAAGCAAAGAATGGAAAGACTTTTATAATTACTATTTAGATATTGGTATTATAGAACAGATAGGATTGTTTCGTTATGAAGATATTCATACTAACTTTTTGGCATCCCTATTAAAGAAAGATAACATTTATGGATATGGTCTTAAATCAATGAAACAATTATTAAAGTTTATAAAAGAAAATCAAAGGCAAGATAAAAAAAATAATGAAGATTATTTTGAAGGTATTAATTTATCAGAAGATTATGATATTATTGATTTTTCAGAACCAGATATTAGGAAAAAAATAGGCAAATATATTCCAGATTTATATATTACTTTTGGTATAAAACAAGGAAATATAAAAAAATATTTTATTATTCTTATAGAAGCGAAACTTGAAAGTCCTGAACATTCTAACCAAACAAAAACATATTATGAAAAATTAGAAGGTAATAAAGAATTAAAAAAATATAGAAAAATATACATATATTTAACTCTTGATGGAAAAAAAGGTAAAGACTGTAGTTGTAAGAATACATATGAACTTTATTCATATCAAGATTTAATAGATAACTTATATTCAGAACTTTCATCTAAAATTACAAGAAAAGTTCCTCTTAAAATAGAAGATTATCTAATAACTTTTAATATTTTATATCGTGATGGTATATATAATATTCCAGTTACAAAAGAAAGTGCTAAGTTAACTCGTAATTTATTTAAAAAAATAGAAGATAATTTAAAAGATGATTTAAATTATTATATACAAGAAATATATAATAGTTCTAGTAATAATGAATGGCATAAAGAAATTATAAGAGTATTTTTTTCTAATATTAAATATTTAAATAGTAAAAATGATTCGTTTTTTAAGGACAAAGATACAAGTTTTATTAATAATTATGTAAAAAGAGGAAATGAAATAAATAGAATAGATAACAAAAGATACAATAATTCTGAATATATTTATCAAGTATTTAAAAAAATAATTAAAGATTACAAGGTTACATATAAAGATTTAGAAAATATAAATAAAGGGAAAAATAATTATCAGTATATTTATACAGAAGAAGAATTTAATAATATAAAAAATTATAAAGATTGTTATACTATTGATAAATATGGTAACTTGAAAATCGGAGATAAAAAATACTATTATTTATATAGGACTAATAGTGAGGAAATAAAGCTTTTAATTGAAAATATTAAAAATGATGATAAATTTATTAAGTATAAACAAGAAAACACTTTTGAAATACTTGAACAATTAGAAAACAAATAATATAGTAAAAAAAGAAGTTTAAAACGGTGATTAAACTTCTTTTCAAGTATTATGAATCACTAGAACCTGTAGGACCAGTAGGACCTGTCGTACCCGTTGGACCAGTTGGTCCCGTAGCTCCTGTTGCTCCAGCAGGTCCAGTAATACCAGTTGCTCCTGTAGGACCACTAACCCCTGTAGGACCTGTTGGTCCTTGTGGGATACTTAAACTTAAAACAAAGTTAGGAGCAGTTCCTGTTATACTAGCAGTAGCAGTACTTCCTGGTGCCCCTGTTGTAACAGTACCTATAGTAAGATTTGGTGTAGCACCTGTCATTCCAGTCGCTCCCGTAGAACCAGTTGGCCCTGTTGGACCGGTAGGACCTGTCATTCCAGTCGCCCCAGTAGGTCCTGTAGGCCCAGTAGGACCGGTTGAGCCTGTAGGACCTCCAGCAGGACCAGTAGGGCCAGTTGGACCAGTAGGCCCTTGAACATAACAGAAACGACAACGTGGATGAGCATTATTATTGCAAGATTCTCCAAACATAGCAATTCTCCTTTCCAGTATAGTTTATTCTTAATAATAAAATAAGTTATTATTATAGTCTAGGAAATGATATAATTGTAACAAAGGAAGGAAATTATTATGAAATTTAACAAATTAATACCAGAATTAAGTGTAACTAATATAGATAAAAGTAAAGAGTTTTACCTTAATCTAGGATTTAAAATAATGTATGAAAGAAAAGAAGATAAGTTTGCCTTTCTAGAACTAGAAGGTAATCAATTAATGATAGAAGAAATTAATGATAACTGGAATACAGGAGAGTTAGAGTATCCTTTTGGTAGAGGTATCAATATAAGTATGACTGTAAGTGATATAGATAACTATTATCAAAATTTAGTTAATAAAAATATAATCTTCTTTAAAGATATAATGATAAATGAATATGATGTTAATGGTAAAACTTATTTAGATAAAGAGTTTTTAATTCAAGATCCTGATGGTTATTTATTACGATTTAATAATTAGAAAGAAAAATACAATTAAAATATAAAAAACAAAGACTAGCCAAAATACGAAGTAAAAATGAGCCAAAATGTAAAATAAATGCACAAACTATAACATTAATATAATAAGGAGATGAAAATTATGATTATTAGAAAAGCAAATATTAATGATTTTGAAGACCTTTTGGATTTACATCTACAAATTGAAGACACTGAAATATCTTTTGATTCTAATTTAAAGCCTCATGCCTTTGATACTGATGAAGGCAAGGAAAAAATAAAAAAACAAATTAAGGATGAAAACTATATCTTGTTAGTTTGTGAAGAAAATAATAATCAAGTAGTGGGTTTTATTGATGGGGAAGTAATGGAACCTTCCATAGTATATTATGATAAAGTTGCTTTTCTTAATCATATTTGTGTTGATAAAAAATATCGCAGAAAAGGTATCGGAGATTTGTTGTTTTTAGCATTTCAAGATGAAGTAGCAAAGCAAAATGCTAAATATATTAGAGTATTGGCTTTTCCCAAAAATACACCAGCAGTTTCTTTTTATAATAAGCATAATTTATTAGAATATTCAGTTTATTATCAAAAGAAAATTATGTAATATCTTTAGGTACATTAAAAAAACAAAATTGTTTTAAATGAATTTTAGCAATTGTATCTCTATAAAAACATTGATATAATACTTATAGAATAGAAGGTGTTATTAATGAGAATTGGTATGATAGTTTTATTTGCGATTCTTTATATTGCTTTAATCGCTTTATTTATATTAGGTTATAAAAAGAAACAAAAGAAAGTATGGGTAACTAGTTTAGTGTTATTTCTAGTCGCTTTAGTTGCAACTATTATCATTACAAGCATCTATGCTTGATTTTTTTATGATTTTTTGGTATAATAAGCCTCACCAAAGGGGTGTTAGGAGTGGACTTAATAACTGAAGAAATAAAAGAATCTAAAAACTTTCAAATACTATCTAAAGTCTTTTCATATCACTATGTAAATAAAGATAATTTAAAGCCTATTATTTCATATGATGAATTTAAAGAAGTATTAACAAATTTTATTGAAGAGATTATGAACGACTATTTAATAAAATCTGGTAATATTAACGAAAAAGGAAGCTGTGAAATAGTTAATTTTAACAAAAGAAAAGCTGGGGACTGTATAGATACTAAAATTAGATTAGATGAAGATGTGGTAAAAGATATATTTTTAGGAGATTTAATTATGTTTACTCCTTATCATGAACTTACTCATTTTAAGTATAATGTTGATATTGCAAGTGGTAAAGTATATGGAAATCTTGTTAGATATCTTAAAGAATTGTTAATAAGAAGAGATGGTATGACTTACATAAATGGATATGATGATTTTTATTATTTTCTTAATTATGATTGTATAAGTATTGAAACACTTGCAAACATGGAAGGAATTTATAACCTAGCAAAAATATTAGATATGATGAGAATAGATTTAACAAAAGCAGACCAATTAACTTTAATCTTGTTACTGAAACATAATGTATCTTTATATAATAAACATTTAAGAGATTTAACTCTTAATTTAAAATCTAATCTTTTTTATCAAAACTTTGAAGATTTTTTTGATTTAATAGTTGAAGATCATCCTGAATGGTTAGACTATAAACAATTACAAATAGAGTATTATCAAGATGAAGAAGGAAAAGTTAAAAAAAGAACATCTGAAGAATTACAAAGCCTTTTAGAAATAGAAGAAGATGAAGAAACTAGAAAATATATTGAAAGCCTTTTAAAACAAAATAAAGATAAAAAAGAAGAAAAGTTCAAACAAAAGAAATATGATTATATTAAGTTTTCTAAAATAACAAATGCTAATAAATAAAAAATACTGTCAAGAATAGTATTTTTTTTAATGAAATTATACATTTAATGGTATAATAAGAACGTAGGAGGGATAATTAATGAGAGAAGAATGGAAAGGCTTCAAAGAAGGAGCCTGGACTAAAGAAATAAATGTTAGTGATTTTATTAAAACTAACTATAATGGATATGATGGAGATGAAAGTTTCCTAGAAGGTACTACAGAGAAAACTAATAGAGTTTGGGGAAAGTGTAGTGACCTATTAAAAGAAGAATTAAAAAAACATGTACTTGATATTGATGTTGACCATATGTCAGGTATTAATGCTTTTGAGCCAGGTTATATCAGTAAAGATGATGATGTAATCGTAGGACTTCAAACAGATGCTCCACTAAAAAGAATAGTTAATCCATATGGTGGAATTAGAATGGTTTATCAAGAATTAGATGCTTATCATTATAAATTAAATCCTGAAGTTGATAAATATTTTAATGAATACCGTAAAACTCATAATCAAGGTGTTTTTGATGCTTATACTAATGAAATTAGAAAAGCAAGACATGTAGGTCTATTAACAGGCCTACCTGATGCTTATGGTAGAGGTAGAATAATAGGGGACTATAGACGTGTTGCCCTTTATGGTATTGACTATCTAATGGAACAAAAAAAGTACGAATGGGATAATAAACTATTAGGACCAATGACTAATGAGTTAATCCAATTAAGAGAAGATGTTTCTATGCAATATCGTGCCTTAGATGAAATTAAGAAAATGGCTAAAGGATATGGCTTTGATATTTCTAGACCAGCACGTAATGGTAAAGAAGCAGTACAATGGACATACTTTGGTTATCTAGCATCAGTTAAAGAAAATAATGGCGCTGCTATGAGTTTAGGTAGAGTTGATGCTTTCTTTGATATTTACTTTGAAAGAGATTTAAATGATGGAACTATAACTGAAAAAGAAATTCAAGAGATTATTGATCAGTTTGTTATTAAATTAAGACTTGTTAGACATTTAAGAACACCTGATTATGATGAATTATTTTCAGGTGATCCGACTTGGGTAACAGCTTCTATCGGTGGTGTTACTAATGAAGGAGTTAGCATGGTAACTAAGACAAGTTATCGTATTTTACACACTTTGACTAACTTGGATCCAGCACCTGAACCAAATATGACAGTATTATGGTCAGAGAAATTTCCTGAAAACTTCAAGAAATATTGTGCTAAGATGAGTATTGAAACAGATGCCATTCAATATGAAAATGATGATGTTATGCGTCCTGTGTATGGTGATGACTATGCTATTGCATGTTGTGTATCTGCCATGCGTGAAGGAAAAGACATGCAATTCTTTGGAGCACGTTGTAACCTTGCCAAAGCACTTTTATATGCTATTAACGGTGGTGTAGATGAGGTTAAAGGTGATTTAGTTGTTGAAGGGTTCCCTAAAATGACTGATGAAGTTCTTGATTATGATAAAGTAAAAGATACATATTTCAAAATGATAGAAAAAGTTGCTGAAGTTTATTCTAATGCAATGAATATTATTCATTATATGCATGATAAATATGCTTATGAAGCAGGACAAATGGCTTTACATGATACTAATGTAAATCGTCTAATGGCTTATGGTGTGGCTGGACTTTCTGTTGCAGCAGACTCACTTTCTGCTATTAAATATGCAAAAGTAAAGCCAATTAGAAATGAAGATGGAATCGCAATAGACTTTGAAGTAGAAGGAGAATATCCAAAATATGGTAATGATGATGATAGAGTAGATGATATTGCTAAAGAAATACTTGATAAGATGTATAAAGAATTATCTAGTCATAAATGTTATCGTGATGCTACGCCAACATTATCAGTATTAACAATCACTTCAAATGTAGTTTATGGTAGTAAGACAGGATCTACTCCAGATGGGCGTAAAGCAGGAGAACCATTTGCCCCTGGTGCAAATCCAATGCATGGAAGAGATTCAAGTGGGGCAATTGCATCATTAAATTCCGTTGCCAAACTTAATTATGCTGAATGTTGTCGTGATGGTATTTCTAATACTTTCTCAATTATTCCATCATCTTTAGGACATAGTAAAGATGAACAAATTGATAATTTAGTAAGTCTTTTAGATGGCTATTTTACTCAAGGAGCTCATCATTTAAATGTTAATGTTTTACAAAGAGAGATGTTAATAGATGCTATGAATAATCCAGATAAATATCCATTATTAACTATTAGAGTATCAGGTTATGCTGTTAGATTTAATCGTCTTACAAGAAAACAACAAGAAGAAGTTATTTCAAGAACTTTCCATGAGAAGATGTAGATGAAAGCAAGTGTTGATTCAATTGAAACCTTTGGTCTTGTAGATGGTCCAGGAATTAGAACAGTTATATTTTTAAATGGATGTACTTTAAGATGTAAATACTGTCATAATCCAGAAACTTGGAAAATGGGAAAGAATAATTATGATACAGATGAATTAGTAAAGAAAATTCTTCGTAATAAACCATACTTTAAAAGAAATAATGGTGGTGTAACTTTTTCTGGTGGAGAGCCTTTAATACAAATAGATTTTTTATTAGATATCTGTAAGAAATTAAAAGAAGAAGATATTCATATTACTCTAGATACAGCAGGTGTTGGTGTTGGTAAATATAAAGAAATATTAGAATTAATAGATCTTGTTATTTTAGATATTAAACATGTAACTAAAGAAGGTTATAGAGAATTAGTTGAAAGAGATATAGAAGAGTCTGAAAAATTTATTGAAGAATTAAATAAAAGTGGTAAACCAGTATGGATTAGGCAAGTAATTGTTCCAGGTATTATGGATAATGATGAATATTTAGATGGTTTAGTGGATTATCTAAAGAAAATAAATAATATTGAAAAAATAGAATTTCTACCATTCCATCACTTAGGTTTTGAAAAATATCAGAAACTTAATATTCCTAATCCATTAAAAGATACACCTCCTATGGATGCTAGTAAATGCGATGAACTATATAAAAAGTTTATGAAAAAATATGAGAAGTCTAGAAAATAGGCTTCTTTTTATGATAAAATAAACTAAAAGAAAGTGATGGTGTTTTCAAAAATGATGATAATGAATGAAGATAAATTAAAACAACTAAATAGAATTCCCATTGATGATATATACATACTAACTGACTTTGATGGAACAATAACAAAATCTAACAGTGATAGTTCTTGGGCTAGTATTTTTAAAAATCCTAAAGTATCTAAAGAATTTGTAGATGCTTGTATAAAAATATTTAACCATTACCATAAATATGAAATAGATGAAAATATTTCTTTAGAAGAAAAAATTTCTATTATGAATGAGTGGTATCAAAAAAATATTCAGACATTAAAAGATTTTAAAATTACTGAAGAGATAATAAATTATGCCACTAGTGAATGTATGATGACATTTAGAGATGGTGCAAAAGATTTTTTAAAGAGTATGTATGATAAGAAAATACCTATCATTATTATTTCAGCAGGAGTAGGCAATATAATAGAACAGTTTTTAATAAGAAATAATTGTTATTATTCTAATATTCTTATTTGTTCCAATTTTTTAGAATATGAAAATGGTGTAGTATGTGGTGTAAAAGATAATAATTTAATAAATCCTTTAAATAAGAATGAAATTTATTTATCAAAGACTATAAGTGAAAAGATTAATAATAAAAATAATCTTCTTCTTTTAGGAGATAGCATTTCAGATATTAATATGGCTACTAATAGCAGTAAAAAAGCAGTATTTAAAATTGGCTTTTTAGATGAAAACATAGAAAAAAGGCTTTCAACATTTAAAGAAAATTATGATTTTATTTGTACTAATTCAACTTCTTATAACGAATTAAGAGAAAAAATTAAAGTTTTAAAATAGTAGGAGGAATCTTATGTTAGAAAAATTAAAAGATAAATATGTATTTTTTGATGTAGATGGAACTTTATCAGAATATAGATACAATGATAAATTATATGGGGGCAGATGTGATGAACTTGGTTGCCAAACGTTAGAATATTTATTATTCTCTAATCTTTTCTCTAAAGCAAGACCATTAAAAACTATGCAAAAGATAGTTAGTAATCTAGATTCAAATAGAGTATTTGTATTAGGAACAACAGTAACAAATAATGAAATAGAACAAAAAAATACTTGGCTAAAAGAAAATTATCCTAATATTAAACATGAAAATATCTGTTTCATCTCATCTACAATGTTAAAGCCAGAAGTAATATTAGAATATTGTAAGCATCTAAATATTAATAAAGAAGATGTAGTTTTTGTAGATGATAGACTAGATGTCTTAAGAAAAGCAGAAGAGTTAGGAATAACAGCGTATCATCCAAGTTCATTTATGGAGTAATATTGTAAGGAGAGATTAAAATATGAAAAAGCAAGAAGCAGAATCACTTGCTATAGATAAATCAAGAGTAATGATAGAATATCTAGAGCAAATATTAAGTGATGATAATATATCAGGTAATATGATTTTTAGTTCTAATAAAGTAGATGGAGAAAAAGAAAAAATGTGTACTGTAGATATCGTGTTAAATAATGGTAAAGAAAGACATTTAAATTTAGGTATTCCAAGTATTCATAGTGATGTCTTTACAAAACAGTTCACTAGTGACTTAGTAGATAGGTTTGCCAAAGATGATACAATGGGAGTAAGTCCTTTTTTTGAGATTAAAAGTATGCCTACAACTAGTAGAAGAGGAATGGATGCTATAAGTATAAATGAAGAAACAGGAAAGATTAATAATCATATAAAAATAGATTTCTACTCTATTGGACAAGATTTTTATTCTATTATGAAAGAATATAATGAGAAATTAAAGGAAGCTCAAAAAGAAATAGAAGAAGCAAAGATAAGAAAGTAATACTTATTATAAAGTGTAAAACATGGAAAGGTTAACTTTATGGAAGAGAAGTTTAAAAAACTATATAAGGAATATGATAAACTGCAAAAGGAATATGGTGATAAGACATTAGATTCTATCTATAATGGAGGAGAATCTAATAATCCCGATATTCTTTTTGTTTTTATGAATCCAACAGGTAGAAACATTTCAAGTCCTAAAACTTGGAAAGGCTTAAAGGCTCCCTGGCTTGGTACTAAAAACATCTGGAAGTTATTTACTGCCATTAATCTTTTTGATAAAAGTCTATTAGATGAAATAAATGAAAAGAAGCCTAAAGACTGGGACTATGACTTTGCGAATAAGGTCTATGACGAGGTTAAAAGAAATAACTACTTCATAACAAATTTAGGTAAGTGTACGCAAATAGATGCAAGACCTCTAAAAGATGAAGTCTTAAGAAGTTATCTTGGACTTTTAGAACAAGAAATAGATACAGTTAAACCTAAAATAATAATTACTTTTGGTAATCAAGTCTCATCAATTATCCTAAATAAGAAAATATCAGTTGGAGAGTGTAGAAAAGAATACTTTGAAAAAGAAATAGGTAGTAATACTTATAAAGTATTTCCAGTCTATTATCCAGTTGGTAATGGAACATTTAATATAGATAAAGCGATAGAGGACTTAAAATATATTATAGATAATTATGTTAAAGATACTGTTAGGTTCTTTGTCAAATAGTGTTGGTAGACAATAATTTGATACAAGGAATTGATAATATGAAGGATGGTTTTTATCAT
>CALVVB010000007.1 GCA_944363735.1 uncultured Bacilli bacterium
TCCTTTTCATTTTATCACTACTTTCCTTGAATATTATATCACTATTTAGACACTAAAAACAATCTTTTACTTTTCAAATTCTAAAATATAGTCTATACTTATAATAGCGAAGGGGTGTAGCCTATGATACTTAGAAAACCATATGCTCTTTTAATTCAATTTTTTCAAAGAATTCACTTACTATTAATTTTACTTTCAGCATATATATTTTATAAAATAATGTCTTTAAGAAGCTTTGTAGCAGACTTTTTAAAGACGGAAAGTTATAATTCTTATTATGAGCCAATAAGTAATCATATCAATTTTATTGTTATTATTTCTATAATTGTCATAATCGCTATAACTGTTATTTTAATAATTTTATTGCATTACAAGAAAAAACCATGGAAAGTTTATTTATTCCCTATAGTAGAATATACTGTTATGCTAGGTGTCTTAATTTATGTTAGAAGCTACTTTGATGGATATAATGAATTATCTACAATAACTTCAATAATGGCAGGAAGAGATTTATTAAATATAGTCTATTTTCCACAATATGTAATATTTATTATTTTTGGGATTAGATTTTTAGGAATAGATTTAAAAAAGTTTGGTTTTAAAGAAGATGAAGAATATCTAGATATAAAAGAAGAAGATAGAGAAGAGTTTGAAGTAAATATTGATTTTGATAAAGATAATATAAAAAGAAATATTAAAAAATTTTTTAGAAATGTTAAATATGTTTATTTTGAACACAAACTAATTTGTAATACCATTATAATAATTTTAGTTGCCTCTCTTACAGGATATACATATTACTATTTTGGAGTGTTACACAAGACTTATAAAGAAGGAAATACTTTTTCTGCTAATTACTATGATATAACTGTTAATAATAGTTATTTGACTAATAGAGATAGCAAAGGTAATCTCATTAGTGATAAACAGTATTATTTAGTTATTAATGTTACAGTTAAGAATAATGCTTCTAAAAGAGATATTAATTTAGATCGCTTTAGAATAATGAATAAAAGTGATGAATTTCATTATGTTACTAGAGAATATGACAATTTTAAAGATTTAGGTAAAAAATATAATGGTAAAAAATTAGATACACAAGATGAAACTACCTTTATATTAGTTTATAAAGTACCAACAAATCTAGATAAAAAGAAGTTTGTATTATATTATTCTGATGTTGCAAGTAGTGTTTTATTAAAGAAAATTAAGTTAAATGTAAAAGATGTTACAAAATTTGAAACTAAATCTGAAGTGAAAATAACAGAAGAGTTGACTTTGCCTACTAAAGATACTTTAAAAATTACAGATTTTAAATTAGTTAATGAAACAACTTATAGCAGATATTCATGTAGTGAAACAGGATGTACAATGATGGAATTACCATTGAAATCTAATAACAAAATATTAGAAATTTCCTTTGTAAGTAATAATTTCACAGGGAAAAGTTTTGTTGACTTTTCTAATATATATGCTACAATAAATTATGAAGACAGTAAAGGTAAGATGAAGAGTGTTGAACCATATTCTTTGTTAACTAATTATAATGGAAACTATGCTTATTTTAGTATACCTAATGATATAAAAGATGATGCAAAGATAGAACTGAAATTTACTTTTAGAAATGAACAGTACATTTATTATATAAATTAAAGGAGCGCTATATATGAAGAAAAAGGGTATTGATAAAAATAAAATTATCAAAATTATTGTTGCGGCATTAGTAGTTATTATTCTTGTTATATTACTTTGGTTTTTATATTTTTATCCTAATAAAGTTTTTAGAGAAAATGAAAAATTACTAGAAGAAGCTGGAATAAGATATTATGAAATTAATGATACTCGTCTTCCCAAAGAGGAAGATCGGGTAATTTCTGTTTCTTTAAACACTTTAGTTAAACAGAAATATTTAGATGGACTTTATGAAGCTTATGGTAATAAACTTTGTGATTTGAATGAATCTAATGTTAAAGCTGTTAATAAAGATGGTAAATATGTTTATTACACATATTTAAAATGTGGTAATCGTGAATCTTCAGTTGATCATGAAGGTCCTGTTATTACTCTTAATGGTTCTAAAAATATGACTGTTAGTAGAGGAGATACGTTTGAAGATCCTGGCATTAAGAGTGTTGTTGATAATGTAGATGGTAATATGGATAAATCTTTAGTATCTATTAAAGGAGAAGTTGATACTTCTAAAGTTGGCGTTTATGAAATTACTTATACTATTAGTGATAGTCTTGCTAATAAGACTGAAGTTATAAGAAAAGTAAGTGTAGAAGAAAGTTTAGCTAGTACAGTAAAATCTAATACAGATAATGGTTATTATGTTGGAAATGTAGATAATAATTATATATATTTTAATAATATGTTATTTAGAATTGTAAGAGTAAATGATGATAATAGTGTTCTTATTGTAAGTAATGATGCTCTTGCGAATGTTGATTATACTAATGATGGTAGATTTACAGATAGTGCTTTAGATAAATGGTTAAATGATTATTTTTATAATTTATTAGAGCCTAGTTATCAAGATTTAATAAAATCTAGTAGTTGGTGTGATGATGAAATTAGTAGTAACAATATTACAACAACTGAATGTAGTAGACAAACAGATAAGAGAAGAGTTGGTATTTTATCATTACAAGATTATAATTTAAGTTATGATGGAACAAGTAGTTATCTTGATAAGAGTAATTTTAGTTGGTATTCTAACTTAGCAGAAGATAATAAAGCCTGGGCTATTACCTCTACTGATAGATATCCAAATACCATTAATCAATCAGAAAGTACCAACTTATTAAACGTAGTACCAGCCTTAAACCTAAAAGCTTCAACTACTGTATTAGATGGTGATGGTAGTTATTCTAACCCATATATTATCGTTAAGAAAAGTACAGCAAGAAAAAGTAGTGAACTTAATAAAAGGCAAGTAGGAGAATATGTTAGATATTCAGGATATTTATTTAGAATAAGTAATATTTTAGATGATGGTACTACTGAAGTAATTATGGACTCCGTTTTAAAATCTGATAATAGGCAAGTTGATATTAGTTATACAAATGGGAATAAACAGAAAGTTTATAATCCTAATCAAGAAGGTAATATCGGTTATAAAGTAAAAAATGATATGACTAGATATATTAATACAGACTTATTTGTTAGTAAAAATATAAGTGTTTCAATCTATAATAAAAATATTACATACGAAGGAAAAAAGGATACTAAAAAATATAAACTTTTAATTACAATTCCATCTACGTTTGATATTTTTAGTGCTAAGAGTTCTACATCAAGTGATTCAGGTTATTGGTTAAGAGATTCTTCAAAACAAGAGAATACTAAAGCAGTTGTTAGATCTTTAGGAACTTTAACTTATTCAAATGCTTCTGATAATTTAGAAGCTGGTGTAAAAGTTTTGGCATATTTTGACAAAAATGTTATAATAGAATCAGGTAAAGGTACATATTTAGATCCATATACACTTATAAGGTAAAGGAGTAGTTTATGAAGATTAAAAAGAAGTCATTGACAATTATTGGTATTATTATAATCTTTCTAGTTGCTTTTTTCTTGTTATTTTATAAGAATATGGGAAAAATAAGTGACTTTAAAGTTATAGATGAAAGTTCTAAAATAAAAGAAGCAGGTAATTATGGTGATGATGTTACTGGTTGGATTAGAGTAGAAGGAACAAATATAGACTTACCTTTAATCGCTAGAAATAATGTAGCAGATGTTGGTAGACGTGATTATGAGTATGCTTGGACCAATTCTTTTCCAGATGAAAAAAGCAATCATTTTACCTATATTTCTCATAATATTAGAAATGTCTCTAGCAACCCTATAGTTGGCGATGATAGTATGACTTATTTTGAACAACTTATGTCATTTATATATCCTGATTTTATTAAAGAAAATCAATTTGTTGAATTTACTTATCCAAATGGTAAGACAACAATATTTAGAATATATGGAGTATCTTTAATTGAAGATAATCAAGAAATGTCATTTTATGATACTTTTACAAATGATGAACTTAATGATTATATTAAGCAAGTAAAAAAAGAAAGTATGTATGACATGGATGTTGATGTCAATTCTAATGATATGCTTTTAACTTTATATACTTGTACAAGATTTTATGGAGGTAATACATATTCATTTAGAGTAGACGCTAGAGAATTACGGGAGGGTGAAAAAATGCAATATTCTACGGTTGATACTAATAACAATTACAAAGTAATTCAAGAGAAGATGGAAGAAGGTGAGAAAAATGAAAAAGTATAATTTATTATTTATACCATTAGTAGTTTTAGCGGGATTTGCCGGTGTATGGTTATCTAATACTAACAATGTTGAAGCTGCTAATAATGAAGCATGTCAAGCAACATGGCTTAGAGATAATATTGTTAAAAAAGTAACAGTTGATACTAATGGTAATACCTCAACTCTTACAAATAACTCTGGATATAATTTAGACTATAAATTTATTCCTGATGGAAATGAAGGTGCTGCTATAACAGGTAGAATTAATAACGGTGCTAGTATTAATTTAACTGTTACAAATGGAGGTGCAATAATTTTCTATCTTGTTGAGGATATAAATGATAGTTGTACTGCTACAGCTGGTTCTGAAGTTGGTATTTCTCAAATTAATGCAAGTGGTTTAGTTTCTAATCCTTTATACAACGATAGTATCTGTGTTAATTATCGTAATAAGTGGGGCAATAATGAAACTATGAAAAATGCTGTTCCATATTGTTATTCTGCTACAACTTATGGTGTTTATTCAAGAGAACAAGTTCAAGGATGGATAAATACTGCTGAATCATTATATGAAAGTATAAATTCTGGTGGTAATACAGATATTACAATAGATAATTCATATCAAGAAGTAAAAGATGTTACTAAAACAGATAAGCTTGTTTGTGATGCTTTTAGTAACAATAATTATGAAACAATGCATAAATATTATCACGTTGAAACAGAAACAGTTGATAATTGTGCAGTTACTTGTAAAGAAGAAATAGAAGTAAACTTTAGTGATCCGGTTGCAACACAACCAGGAATGTGTTTCCAATATTTAATCGAAATAAAATCTAAAGTAGTTTGTGATGGTAATTATACAGCACCGCCTCCAACAAGAAAACAAGCATGTTATCCTACTCCTCAATGTGTTTCTGGAACTTATTCTGGTACAGTTGGAGGTCCTAATGAAGATTTTGATAGTTGTGTTCAATCTTGTGATGGTGGTAAATATACCCAAAAATGTATAGATAGTTGTTATAATAAAGTTTATGGAAATGGTAGTAAAACAGTAAAAACTTCTTCTAATGAAAAATTAACTAAAGAAGATATTATTGCTTTATCTCCATTCAACAATTCAAATGAAAGTTTTTATGAAGCGAGAAAAATAGCTTTAAGTTGTCCAGGAACTAGTGATGCTCAAGCTTTGTATGAATATATGCAAAGAAATCCTGGTGGATATTATAGTGGTGGTAAATGGTATTCTAGTCATGAAAACTCAAGTATTTGTTCATTAGCACCTTATTATTTTAGAAGTCTTGAACAAACAAAACAAACTATAGCATTGAACAGTGGTGATATTTCATACAGTGGTATTGGTAAAGGATACTTTAATTATGGAGACGGTATTCTAAGAGAAAATTATGGTAATACTTATTGTGATGATACTTGTTATTGGGTTGGAAGTTGTCCTTCAGGTGCTCCATTAACAGAAACACTTGCTCAAGAACAATATGAAAAAGAAGTGCAAGAATATATGTCTAAAAAACAAGCTTGTGAACAAAAGGCTGCTACTTGTACTAATGAGACAACTGACTATGAAATCGTTGTTGATAATTTAGATTATAATGATAGTAAAGATGATAAAGATAAGAGTGATTGGCAAGAAGAATTTACTTCTTCACAAAAAATGAATAGCACTAATGTTACAGGAGACTTCCCTAGTATGGTTATATTAACTGATGGAAGTTGCGAAGATGGAAAAGATGATCCTTGGCATTATCACAATATTATTACATTCCCAGGTGCATGGATCAATAATAAAACAGGCCAAACCGTACATTCTATTCAGCCTGGTCATGAAGATTTCTATACATATGTAGGTAATGAATATTGTACAAAATTAAATTCTGTTCCTGTTAATACCGCTTGGTATGATTGGAAAGTTAATCAAAATGGGAATCCATCTGCTTTAACTGATAGTGAGAAAAAACAAATAGAAGATAATATAGATATGAATATTAGAGGACATATTGATAATTATGGTTACTTTGGTTGGGATTTCGATATTAGTTGTTTCTATGCTATAGATACTCCTACTAATGATAGAGAAGCTTGTTCAACTGATAATCCTGATTGGCCAGATTGTGATCCTGATGATAATGGAGGCAAGGGTGGAACTGATGGAGAGTCTCCAGTAAATAGTTACGATTATAGATCTGTTGCATTAGATAATTTATTCCCTAATAGCGTTACTCCAACTAGTTCAGGAGAATCTAGTAAAAATATTATAGCTTCTAACTTAATAAATGAAGTTGAGAGTTTAAGAAATAATAATCTTACTCCAGTTGACAACACTACAAGAGAAGTTGGATTTAACTGGACTTGTGCTGCTACTAATTTAGAGAATCCAGATTATATAGTTCAACCTGTAACTTTAATTAATCAAATTCAAACTTTGGGAGACAGTATTTATGAAGGCGATGAATATTTAGATTATCATATCAGACTAACTCCTGAAACTATGAATAAAGTTAGAGCATATAATAAGAAATATGATAGTTATACTGAACCTACTAAAGGAAATGAAATATTAACTGCTGGTAATAAGAAAACGTCTGGAATTACAGTATATCGTAGTTACTTGCTTCATAAAGTACTTAACAATAATGAATTATTAAAATCAGGACTTATTGGCTGTAATAATGAAGATAATGGTACTTGTCCTAATGTTATAGATACTTCTACAGCTTGTTATAATGAATATATGGCCCAATCTTCTGTATTGAAAGGAGCTAATTAGTATGAGTAAAGGTATGTTAATAGTTGGTATCATTATATTAGCAATTATTACTTTTGGAGTTGTTAATATAGTTCAAAATTATCAAACTGGTAATGAACTTGATTATTATTTGTTAAGAGAGACAACCGAAGCGGCAATGACTGATGCAGTTGATGTTGGTTATTACCGCTTAAGCGGGTTGCTTAGAGTAGATAAAGAAAAATTTGTAGAAAGCTTTATTAGACGTTTTTCCCAAAACGTATCAAATAGTCGTACTTATGATATTCGTTTTTATGATATTAATGAGACACCACCTAAAGTTAGTGTTTTAGTTCAATCTGAAACAGCGGCTAGTGTTAATGGAGAATCTTTAAGTTTATCTAATAAAGTAGATGTTATTTTAGAATCAAATTACTATGATAATAAATATGTAAGTGATATGACTAGATCTGGCAAATTAGATTATAGTGATGTTGATAAATAAAAAGAATAAGGAGGATTTTGATGAATAATTTAGTTGTTGGTATAAAAAAATTCTTTACTAATAAGAATACAGTTACTGTTGTGGGTGTAATTCTTGCAATTGTCATCCTTTATGTTGGTTATAATATGCGTATTAATCAAGCGATAACACCTGTTACTGTTCCTTATGCTACACAAACAATTAAAGCTAGGACACAAATTACAGAAGATATGATTAGTACAATGGAGATTCCAAAATCAATGGTAACGGATTTAATCATTACAAATAGTGCAGATGTTATTGATATGTATACTAATGGAGATAGTGTTATACCAGAAGGAAGTTTATTTTATAAAAGAAGCGTAGTATCGCGAGATCAACTACCTGATAGTATAATTTTAGATTATCCTAAAGGTTATGTTTTATATAACTTAGATGTTGATATGGCTAGTACCTATAGTAACTCTATTTATCCTGGTAATTACATTGATATCTATCTAAAAGTTCAAAATGCTGAAGGTGCTGATGGTGCTATAATTGCTAGTGATAGAATTATGGTAGGTAAACTATTATCTAATGTTAAAGTTCTTGCAGTATTTGACAGTAATGGTAATAATGTATTTGCAAATCTTGATGAGAAGACTGCACCTTCACAAATTGTCTTTGCTGTACCAGAAGAATATCATATACTTCTTCGTAAAGCTAGTTTCTTAAGAGCTTATGAGTCTGAAATTATACCAGTTCCTACTGCAGAATCTTTAGACGATGAGCCAGGAGATGTAACTTTATCTAGTGAAGATTTAAGAAACTTTATTAATAATGTTACGGCTATGACAGAAGAAGATTTATCATATACACAGCAATAGAAAGGGGATAATGTTATGAACGATTCCATATTTGATAAGTTAGATTTTGGACTTTTTAAACCTTTAATAGATAATGATGATATAACAGATATTTCTTATTGTAACCATGGGCAAATTTGGATTCGTTCTTTAACAGAGGGATCTAAAAGAGTAGAGATTGAAGGGCTAAATGATGCTTTTGTTGAAAAGTTAGCCTTTCAGTGTTCTAATGTTATGGGTACAACATTTAATAATGCAAAACCATTTCTAGATGCAGAATCTACAGAACTTCGTCTTAACTTTGTTCATGATTCTATTGCTACTAATGGTATTGCTGTTGTTATTCGTAAAACCCCTGCTAAGATTAGACTTAATAAAGAAAAATTACTTAGTGAGGATTATTTTACTGCTAATATTCATGATATTTTAATGAAATGTGTTGAAGGACATTGTAACATAATTGTAAGTGGTGAGACAGGCTCAGGTAAAACAGAATTTGTTAAATATCTAGCCAGTCATACTAAAGAAAATGAGAAAATTATTACAATAGAAGATACTTTGGAACTTCACCTTGATAAGATTTTTCCACATAGAGATATTGTGGCTATGAAAACTAATAACATTGCAAGTTACTCTGAAGTTTTAGTTACTTGTATGAGACAAAATCCTAAATGGATTTTACTTTCAGAAGTTCGTAGCGCGGAAGCAGTTACTGCTGTTCGTAACTCAATTTCTTCAGGACATAATATTTTATCTACAATTCATGCTGATAAGGCAAGTGCAATTCCATATCGTATGTATTCACTTCTTGAAAGTGATATTGATGTAGAACAGTTCTTAAATACAATATATAGATATATTCAATTAGGTGTTCATATTAAAGCATATTACAGTAAAGAGTATGGAAAATTTCATCGTGAAGTAGATGAAGTAGTAGAGTTCTATGTAGATGATGATAATAAACCTCAATCACATATTCTTTATCAAAAAACATTTGGAAAAGCTCCTGTACAAAATATGCCTAGTAAACATTTAAGAGAATATTTGGAGAATCAAAATATCTTCATTGACAATTTATTTACTAAAGGGGATTCGATGAGTAGTATTGATAATGAAGTTAGTAAAATAGTAGATACTTCACAAAATGAACAAGTTAGTGTAGTAGAAACACCTATTTTTAATAATAATACAAATCAAGGAGATCAAATATTACCTAAAGCTTCATTTATTACTGATACAGATATAGTTTAAAGAGGGGAGTGATTATAATATATGGTATTTTTCCTACTATTATTAATTGCTATTGTTATTTTGTTATATAGAAATTACAAAGGACAAAATGTTTCTAAATTTATTACAGATCAAGTTCAAGCAGTTTATGAAAGGTTCGCTCCTTACTCTTATAAAGTTGTAAGAGATAAAACTAAAGATTTAGGTCAGGAATATACAGCTAGACAGTATTTAATTCAGATTTTAATTATGGGTGGTTTTGCTGGTATCGTTACCTATATGTATTTCTATAATATAGTTGTATCTATTATCTATATACTAATTGCTATTGCTTTTATTCCCTATTTATCATTTTTAAGATGTAAAAGAGTATATAGTGAGTTTATCTTTGAACAAATTCAAGTATATACTACTAATACAATTATGGAATTTGCAACAACTCAAAGTTTTGTTAAATCATTAGAAGGAGTAAGAGATTCTGGTATTTTAGAAGACCCTGTACTTAGTGATGTTAATAGAATGATAGAAATGGCTTATGAAGAAGGTTCTATTGATGGAGCGTTAAATTTTATGAGTAATAAATATCCATATTATATAGTTAAGAATATGCACCAATTATTCTTACAAATTACTAAAGAAGGTGCACAAGATACGGGAGAAAGTTTAGAAAATATGCAACTAGATATAGATACACTTGTTGAGAGTGTTTATCGTGATAGAATGGATAGGGCTACTTTTCATAAGAAATTTTTACAATATGGTATTATGTTATTCCTTTTAGTTATGTTAATACAATATATGCTTGGAAGTGAAAGTTATATTGAGTTAATTAAAAGTCTTTGGGTACAAATAGTCCTTCACTTCATAATTATTTTTAATAGTTATTTCCTACTTAAAGGGGAAAAATATTATAATGAGAATGTGGGGGTTGAGTAGATATGGAAATAGTAATTGTCGCAGTTGTTATCTTATTTATATTAATTTATAATAGAACTATAGATAAAGATAAATTTATTAATGATAATAAAAAATATTTTGAAGTACTAAAAGAAGATGATTATGACTTCTTGGTTTATGCAAAATATGGTGATAGTGCAGCTCCAAATATTTTATTTCAAAAAAGAATAACTTATGCTATTGCGGTATTTTTCATATTTATGTTTTTGTTTATAGATGATGTTAGTCTAATAAACATAATCCTTTCTTGTTTGGTGGCAGTTCTTATATTTAAAATGCCATATATGCAATTAAAAAAATATTATAAAGCTCATTTGCATCAAATTGATATAATGTTGCCATACTATTTAAAGAGTTTAGAAATATTAATTCAACATTATACTGTTCCTGTAGCGATAGGTAAAAGTATTAATGATGCACCTGATATTTTTAAACCAGGGTTAAGGGAATTAATTGAAAAGATTAATTCTGGAGACTCTAGTATTAATCCTTATATGGATTTTGCTAATACATACCCAGTTAGAGACTCTATGAGAATGATGAGACTTCTTTATCGTTTAGGGCTTGGAGGACAAGAGAAGAAACAAGAGAGACTTTTAATGTTTTCAAGGACTGTATCTAACTTACAAGCGAAGGCTCGTGAGACTAAATATAAAGAAAGACTTGATCATATGGGTAATCAAACTATGATTATGCTTGTTGTTACAGGTGTTAGTGTTATGATTGTAATATTAGCGTCAATGTTAACAATGATTGCATAAATTTAGTTACAAAGTAACAAATATTTGGTATAATTAATTTTATAAGATATGAAAGGAGAGATGCTTAAATGAAGGAAGCGACTGGAGAATTAAATATGACTGTTATAACAATAATAATGGTTGGTGCTATTCTTATATTCTTTTGGGCTTTTTGGGATAATATCCAAGCTGCTATTGAGGATCAATGGGAAACTTCAACTCAAATAGAAGATAATCATGGTGTTAATTAATTAGTAAGGATGTGATTAATAATGAGAGATGCGATAGGACAAGTTTTTACATTACAAATAATTTTAGCTTTTGTACTTTTAATTAATGGATATATGGCTTATTCTGTTAATTATACTAGAGCATTTCGAGTTAAGAATCAAATAGTTAATATTATAGAGCAGTATGAAGGACCAACTGATGAAGCGATGGCTAAAATAGGAAGTTATGTTGATGGGATGACTTATAAAGTTCCACAGACTCTTATTAACAACTTTAGAAATAATTATTCTTCAAACAGCGGAGAATCTGCTGTTAGTTGTCAAGATGGTTGGTGTTATATTGCTCATAATGTTAAAACTACAGGTGGCGATGGAGAATTAAATGGTACTTATTATTCTGTTATTACTTTTGTCAACATAGATATACCTGTTATTAATAATTTGATAGGATTGGGAGACTTTTTGAGTGTTTCTGGTGAGACTAGAACAATTTATAGATAGAAGGAAGTGAGATAATGAACGTTATAATTGCTAATGAAGCGAAAGCAATGCTGTCTACTTTAGATATTGATGTTATTAAAAGTGTTGATGGCATTCATACAGCTGATGAAATTGTTGAGATGTTCAAAAACTTCTTTTATGCAAGAATGATTTTAGATATTACAGCTATTAAAGATTATAATGATATTACCAATATTCAAAAAATATCTATTGGTCTTGATGCTGATAAAATCATTCTTTTACTTCCTAATAATGAGGCCTCTACTTCTAGTAGTTATTTATCTAAAATTATTTCTATGGGGATATATAACTTTACTACAACAGTAGATGGGATTAAGTACTTTTTAGAGCATCCTAATACTTATAAAGATGTGGCTCATATACAACAACTTAATGATTTGTCTACTACTATTAATGAAAAAGTAGTAGCAGGATCTAGAATAATAGGAATAAAGAATGTTACTGATCATGCTGGTAGTACTACCTTAATTTATATGCTAAAGAAAGAATTAGAACAGTCTTATGGAATGAGTGTTGTGGCAATAGAAGTTAATAAACATGATTTTTCTTACTTCAATAGTAGTAATATGATATCTATAGATGATGAACATTTAATGACTGAGATTGTGAAACATAATGATGTTGCAATTATCTTGGTAGATTTGAATGATTCTAGTAATGAAGGAGCTTGTAGTGATGTTTTATATTTAATAGAGCCTTCTTCTATTAAATTAAATAAATTAATGAGAAGAAATAGAAGAGTCTTTGAGGAGTTAAAGGGTAGAAAGATAATACTTAATAAGAGTTTACTTTCTAACAGTGATATTATGGATTTTGAATATGAGGGAAAGACTAAAGTCTTTTATAATATACCACCACTTAATGATAGAGTTAAAAATCCTGTTCTTAGTGATTTTTTATCTAAGATAGGACTTATTAATAAGACTAGTGAAAAAGAAAGTGGAGGGAAAATATTTGGGTTATTTAAACGATAATAATTGACAAATCTTAATATTTTATATATTATTATTGTAGTAAAGGAGAGTTTTTATGAATAGTATGATGTTAATGAATATGTTTCAAATATTAGATGCAGTTAATCCTGAAGATAATTGTCGTGGATTTGGTTTTATTGTTAGAATTATTAAAAATGGTTTATTTCCTATTTTACAAATAGGTATACCTATTGTTTTAATAGTTTTAGGTACACTTGATTTAGGTAAGGCAGTTATAAGTAGTGATGATAAAGCCGTTAAAGAAGCACAATCTAAATTAATTAAGAGATGTATTTATGCAATATTAGTATTCTTTATTGTAACACTTATTAATTTATTATTTACAATGGTAGGTAATATTGCTGGTGATGATGCTCCTGGATTAACACAATGGAGTCAGTGTTGGAGTAATCCAGAAGGTTAATGATTTAGTAAATAGCAATTTAATTGCTGTTTTTTCTATTTAAGGAATGATGATATGATTCAGATATTAGATAGTGTTGTAAATGTTGAGAGTGCTTGTTATGGTTTTGATTTTATAGTAAGAATTATTAAAGATGGGATATTTCCTATTATGCAGATAGTAATACCTATTATTTTAGTAGTGCTTTGCACTTTAGATTTAGGTAGGGCTGTTATAGGAAGTGATGATAAAGAAAATAAGAAAATTTTAAAGAGAATTGTGAGAAGATTAGTTTATGCAATATTAATTTTCTTCTTTGTTACAGTTATTAATCTTATATTTACTATGGTAGGTAATATTACAGAAAATGAAGCTTTAATTAGATGGAGTCAGTGTTGGAATAATCCTATGTAAAATTTATTTGAAATAGCAATTATAATTGCTATTTTATTTTTCTAATGATATACTTATATTATGATTGGAGTGGGACTTGATATGAAGAGAAGAATTTTAGTTATTATGCTGGTTATAGGTATTTTAGCTTTTAATGTAATTACTGTTAATGCGGATGATTTTTATGATGTTGATGATTTTGATACTGACTATATATTTGATTCTTGTGTTAAAGACAAGACTTGTATGGTTGTTTGTAATTATGCTACTAGTACTCCACAAGTTACAATTTATTATGATTTTGTTGATAAAGAATGGCGCGTTTCTTGGTATTCTGCTGGTCGTGGTGGTAAAATGTATGATTCTAAGACAGGTAAACACAATCATGTTTTTTCAGATTCAGGTGATGCTATATATATTCCTAAAAAACATACTAATAACAATTTCACTTGTCCAAATTATGCATATCAAGATGAAAGTTTTACAAATAGCCACAATGAAATCTGTTTTGATAATAATGGTAAATGGTGTAAAGAAGATAAAAGCAATTTTGCTACAGATTTTAAAGATTCAATTGATAAAAAATATGATTTTAATGATGAATTAAAAACGTACTTTGATTTGTGGTATAATAATGATGTTAAAAGTAGCTTAAGTTGTAATTCAATATATAGTGAAGAAAATAATGAAATTGCTAAAAATTTATTAGATAGATTTAAAGGCGATATGGCAAATACGTTTGTTTTCAATGGAGCACCTGCGGAACAGTTACCTAGTTTCATTATTAATTCTTCATCCTGGAATTATATAGCTTCTACTATTGGTGATGATGTTGTAGAGGTAGCAAATGGTTGTCATTCCCAAACTGAACAAGCTTATGCAAATGGAGAGATTTCAGCTGAAGTATATAATGATAGAATTAATAAGATAAAAAAAATAATCGAAGTTACTGAAACTGAGATTGCTATACAATTGGATCCTAATAAAAATGAAGCAAGCACAGATTATTGGAATCAAGAAATAGAATGTGAAGATATTTTTGAGTTTGATAAAGAGGGCTCTGTCGGATGGATGCTACAAACTATATTTGATTATATCAAAGTTATAGGACCTGTTATTGTAGTATTATTAAGCGCTATTGACTTTATTAAAGCAGTAGTTGGTACTGACGAAAAAGCTATGAAAGAGGCACAGTCTAAACTTATTATTAGATTAGTTGCAGCTTTAGCATTGTTTTTAATTCCAACATTAATACAACTACTACTTAATTTTATTAATGTTACTTTGTCTGATGGGTGTTATCTAAAATAAAAAGTATTTAAAAGAGGTGATCTAAATGAATAATCCTGACTTTTGGGTAGACGCAATACGTTCGGTATTTGCATTTATTGATTCTGTTGGATATCTTTTATTGACTGCTGTATATAAAATATTTTTTACAGTTGCTAATGCTCAATTGTTAGAAGGAGATGTAGTTACAGAATTTTTTAGCCGAATACAATTAATTTTAGGGGTATTAATGACTTTTAAATTAGCTATTACTGCTCTTAATATTATCATTAATCCAGATATGTTTAAAGATAAGGAAAAAGGAGCAGGAAAAGTACTTATGAGAATAGTTGTCTCTTTGATTTTACTTACTCTTGTTATTCCTGTTAATATTCCGGAAAATGAAGATAGTTCATTAAACCAACAAATACGTAATAATGGTTTTCTTTTTGGTTTTTTATATCAATTTCAAAATTCAGTTTTGCAAGATAATATATTGGGTAAGCTTATTTTAGGAAGTGATGTTGAAAGTAATGAAGGCAATTATGGGGATCTTAATAATTTGAGTGATATAGGTATGACGCTCTCAACAACAGTAGCTCAAGCCTTTATTACACCTACTTTAAAAGATAATGTGACTAATCCTAAAATGGGACCTGATGGTCGAATTTCAGAAGAAGATGTTGCATGTTCTATTGTTTTAACTGATTATGAATATGGACTGCCGTCAACTTCATACGAGGATTATTTAAAGTATATAAATGATACTTGTGATTATGATGGTAAAGAGGTGTATATTTTTAATTACACACCTTTTGCTGGATTAGTATGCTCACTCATTATGACTGTAATTATAATAGGATTTACTTTGGATATTGCTGTTAGAGCTATTAAATTAGCTATTTTGAGATTAATAGCACCTATACCTATTATTTCTTATATTAGCCCAGGACAGGAAAAGAATGGAGCTTTTGGTAATTGGGTTAAAACTCTAGCTTCTACATATATAGATCTGTTTTTAAGACTAGCTATTATTTATTTCGGTGCTTATGTAATTTTAATAATTAGTGAAGGTGGTATAACAATATGGCAAAATACACCAGATGTATTTACTAGTTTGTTTTCAACTGTTTTTATAATTATTGGTGTTTTAGTATTTATGAAAGAAGCTCCAAAGTTTTTCCAAGATATGTTAGGTATTAAAGGTGATGGTAAACTATTTAGTGGTATTGGTACTATGTTAGGTGCTGCTGCTTTAACAGGGGGGGTTGCTGGTTCTGTTGTTGCAAATGCTAAAACATCTTTTGGGGAACATCAAGATAAAGGCCATGGTATGTTTAAAAGTGTTTTAGGTGCTGTTGGTTCTGGTTTTGCTGGTGGTCTTGGTGGTGCTTTTGTAGGAGGAAAAGCTTTGTTAACTTCTGATAAAAATAAGGCAAGTGCTGTTAGAGCTGCTCAAATGAAAAGAAATACTATTAGACAAGGTGGTTCTACTTGGTGGGGTAGAGCAAAAGATACTGTGGCAAGTACATTAACAGGTTCTTCTCCTGCAGATGTATTAGATAGTAAAATTGAGAGTTATAATACTGCTGCAGGACTAGCTAAAAATATTATGGATATGGCTGATGCAGATGGTGATTGGAAATATGTAGATAATGCTGGAGTAGAGCATGGTAGTGTAAAAGATTTAAAAGAAAATTTAGAGAGATTAAGATATTCTAATGCTTCGTATGATGATATAGAAAGAGCTGAAAAACTATATAAAGCTGCTCAAAGTTCAAGAGTTTCTCAAGTTTTACGAGGTGTAGGCATTGATGAAGGTAATTTTGCTCCTCAAATGTGGCAAGATTATCAAAATCTTAGGAAACTTGATAAGGGTTATGGACTAGGCTTGTTAGAAAAGTTAGATACTCAAATTGAACATTACGATCCTACTGGACCTGGAGGAGCAGATGGTGCTGATAAGGGATTAGTTGGTACTTTCAAATCTGTTAGTCCAGTTGCTACATATAAGGCTCGTAATGTTCAGAATAGTGGTGAGTATAAAGCTCGTAAAGTTAATAAAACTAAATAATAAAAGGAGTGTGATATATAGTGAATTATTTAATACCTGCTAATACAAAGAGTGGAAAACTTATTCTTGGTATATTTAAACCTTTTGATTTAATATTACTGGGAACTGGGGTTCTGATTTCTCTTGTTATGTTGATGACATTTCCAATGTCTTCCAATTGGCAAGTTATTATTGTGGTTTTACCAGGATTAATTAGTGCTTTTCTAGTTATTCCTATTCCTAATTACCATAATATCTTAACAATAATTATAGAATGTTATAATTTCTTTACTAATAGAAGGAATTATATATGGAAAGGTTGGTGTGTTAAAGATGTCGAAGATATCCCAAAAGAAGGTAAGTAGTCAATATACTGAAGATTGGTTACCAATTAAAGGAATTCAAAATGGTTATATTATCTGTGAAGGAAAACAAAGAGTTACTGGAGTTAAAATTACTCCTCGTAATATCTTTATTCTTGATGAACAGGCTCAAGATAATGTCTTGATTAGTCTTAAAAACTTTTATAATATGATAGATTTTGAGTTTTGGTTGGTAGTTGCAGATAGACCTGTAGATATATCTGTTTATATGTCACAATTGCAACTTTTATATAATGATGCTACTTCTCCTGCAATTCGTAAACTTATATTACAAGATATAGATAAGGGTAATACTTTTGTTAATAATAGTATTGTTGATACCGAGTATTACATTATGTTTAAAGATACTAGTGAAGATGTTTTACAGAAAAGAGTTAGAATGCTTATTAATGGTCTTGCAAGTTGTGGTCTTAATGCTTCACAAGTTAGTAATGATGACTTAAGAATAGTTTTAGAGAATTTCTTAAATGGGGGAGTTAATACAGAGTTTGGGACGGTGATGCCTGTATGAGTATAAGTATTAAAAGTCAATTAGCTCCTAAAGGGCTACAATTTTATCCTAGTGATTTCTTTATCAGTGATAAGTATGCAACTATTCTTTCAGTTATATCTTATCCAAGATTCATCGCTCCAGGATATTTATCTACTCTTACATCTATGAGTGGTATTAAAATAGTTATTAAACATATTCCTGTACCGTTTAGTACTATGTCTAAAATGATTAATAGACAAGTTGCAGATTTAAGAGAAAAATATCGTCAAGAAAAAGATCAAACGGCTAAAGAAAGTATTAGACAGGATGCTGAAAGTTTAGAGTCTTTTGTATCAATGTTAGCATCTAGTCAGTCTCGTATCTTTGACTTTCAAATGCATATTATGATAAATGCTGATACTAAAGAAGATCTAGAGCTTAAAAAAGTTAATGTTAAAAATTATCTAGATGCAATGGAGTTAAGAGCAGTATCTCTTAGATTTGAACAAGAAAAAGTCTTAAAAAGTATATTACCAATATTTCCTAGTCAAGATATAGAAGAAAGAGTTGGTACACCTATTCCTTCTCCTACAATTGCAGCAATGTATCCTTTTATCTTTGATAGTATTAAAGATCCAGGATTATCTGTTTTACTTGGAGTAGATTTCTCTGGTGGGGTAATTCTATTTAATCAATTCTTATATCAAATTAGAAAAGAAAATAATAGAAATAATGCTAATATGATTATTCTTGGTACTTCTGGTAGTGGTAAATCTACTGCTGCTAAATTACTTTTAAGAACACATATTAGAAATGGTTGTCAGATAGTTGCAATTGACCCTGAAAACGAATTAGAAGAGATGACTAGAACCTTTGGAGGAGATGTTGTTGATATCGGTAAAGGTGGAGAGTATGGTCTTATTAATCCATTAGAGGTTATTATTGATGCCGATGATGAAGAGATAAGTCAAGGATTAGGTTATACTGTACTTACTCGTACTTTACAATCATTAAGGGCTTTTATGAAGTATTATGATCCATCTATAGAAGAAGATGTTTTAAATATGTTTAGTGAAATTGTTCAAGATACATATAAACGTTTTGGAATAGATTTTAATACTGATTTTTCTAAATTTACATCAGCTGATTATCCAACTTTCTCTGATGTTTATGCTACTATTAAAGGTAGACTTATGTCTTTAACAGAACAAACTAGAGAAAAAGATATTATACAAACATTAGAGTTAAAAATTAGACCTTTAATTAAAGAATTAAAATTCTATTTTGATGGTAAGACTACTATAACTGCTGATAGTGATTTTATGGTATTTAATATAAAAGAATTTATGAATTCTGATACTAATATTAGAAATGCTTTATTCTTTAATGTATTAAAATATGCTTGGGGACTTTGTCTTGATGCTGATGTTAATACAATACTTATGGTTGATGAAGCACATGTGTTACTTGGTACTAATAATGAACAAGGAGCTGATTTCCTTGCGCAAGTACAAAGACGTGCTCGTAAATATAATACTGGTACAATAATTATTACACAACAACCAAGTGATTTTTCTAGTCCTACTATTATTACTCAAGGTAAAGCAATATTTGATAACTCATCATATTATCTTGTTATGGGACTTAGAAAACAGGCAGTTGAAGATTTGTCATTACTAATAGACTTAAACGAAAATGAGAAGGATAGTATAAAACGCTATTCACAGGGCGAGGCATTATTCGTTTGTGGTAATAGAAGAATGAGAATAAATGTTGTTGTTACACAAGAAGAATTAGAATCATTTGGTAGTGCAGGAGGATTTTAGTAAGAACGTAGAAAGGCAGTGGTATTATGATAGAAGAAGATAGGAGAAAATGTAAAAAAAAGAAAAATAATAAAGATGGTAAAGAGAGTATAGATGTTTCTTCTTCTAAAACAGTGCTTATTTTTAAGCTTGTTGTAATAGCATTTGTCTTTTCTTCTTTTTTAGTATTATCAGTATCTTTTGTTAATAAAAATAAAATAGATAATATTTTATTTGTTGATAATTCTGTTGCTTATAGTGATGCTGCAGAAGAGTATTATGATAGATTAGATAATGTATATAATGAATATAATAGTTCTAATAAAGAATTTTCTAAATTAATTATTACTTCTACTTTTTCTATTTTATGTTTTCATATAGAAGGTTTTTCTTATCAAGATATGACAGAAGATAGGATGAGAGAAGTTGCAGATTTAATGCTTGATGAAGCTGAAAATGAAGATGGTAGTATTACCTATACTAAAAAAGGAAAAGAAGCTGCTAAAGAGAGTTTGGTTAATTATTTTAAAGAAATCGATTCTACTTTATTAGATGTTACTTGTGAAAGAATGGCTGAAGATGTTTTTGAGTATGTTGAAGCATATTTAGAATTTATTGGAGAAGAAGAGGAAGAAGAATCTTCATCTTCTTGTGATGGTAATTCTTATTGGTGGCCTATTGGTAGTGCGGAAACTACTACTGAAAATGGTGTTACTTTTGCTAGTGGAGATCCAGTACCTTCTACTATAACTGCTACTTTTGCAGGAAATGATTCTGTTCATAATGGCAATCATGGGGCGATTGATATTTCTAATGGTAATGGTGTTGGTGGTACTAATATAATTGCTGCTAAAGATGGAATTGTAATTTATCCTACAAGTGCAGAGCTAACTCAGTTTGCTGATAATGGATATGTAGGTAATCCTGAAGGTGGTGGCTTTGGTAACTATGTGGTTATTCAGCATTCTGATGGTAATTATACTTATTATGCTCATATGGCTCAAAATAGCATTACAGTTATGGCTGGTGATAATGTTAGACAGGGGCAAGTAATTGGTAAAATGGGACATTCTGGTAGTTCTACAGGAACTCATTTACATTTTGAGGTTAGAGCAGGTGGTAATTCTCATTCAAATAGAGTTGATCCTTTAGAATATGTTAGCATTGATAATCCTCGCCCTGGTTGTGTTGATTTCTCATTAACTTCAACATCCTTATCAAAACAGGAATTTATTTCTAAAATGGAAGCATATTGTACTAATAGTGGTAATAGTGATTTCTGTACTAATTTTTCGAATCATGCTGGAGAAGTTTATGATGTATCAATTGATTCAGGTGTTAATCCTGAACTTGTAGTAGTAACAGCAGGAACAGAACAAGGATGGCGTAAATGTGGTGGCCTTTATAACTTTTGGGGGATTGGTATACCAAATGGTGCAGGTTGTAGTGCTGGGCCTCAGTTAACTTCTCTTGCCGCAGGAATTAGAGAATATGCTAGTACTTTAGCTGCTTACCAACCTGGTGGTAGCTCTGCATCTATGATTGAACAAAGAAATCAACAAAGAGAAGAAGCTGGTTGCGATGATGCAGGTCATGGGCCTCCTGGAAGTTTAGCAGGAATGCAGTCTGTTTATTCTTGGGTAGGTGATTATCGTTATAATCCTGGAAGTTCTTCTTTAGGAGGATGTTACTATTTAAATATAATTTATGGTGCTAATTATTGTAATACTGTTCCATCTGGTAATAATGTTCCAACAACTGTTTGTGAACAAAATGATTATACTGCTTGGCAGTTACAGGAAAAGTTAGAACTTAGAAATGCAATATTTGGTTTATAGGAGGTGGTTTTGATATGAATAAAACAACTAAAATTGAAATAATTATTATTATTTTATTAATTGCTATATTTGGTATTAGTTTTATATATATGAAGACTACTGAAATAAAAAGTGAAGAGGAGAAGATAAATACAGAAGTTATAGCTCTTGCTGATGTTAATCGCTTTTTTACGATAGATTCAGCTGTTGCTAAATATTTTTCTTATATAACTTCTAAAAATAGTGAATATATTTTACAAGTATTAGATAAAGATTATGTAGAAAAAAATAATATAACATCTTCTAATATATATAATTTTGTAGGTAATTATGATATGAATATAAAAAGTGATTTAGAAGAAGCTTATCAAGTTAGTTCTTATAAAAATGTTTATAAATATTATGTTAAAGTAGCGCTTAAATTAGAGACTTTATATGATTCAACTTTACAAGATTATGTTTATTATATAGTTACTATTAATGAAAATGAGTTAACTTTTGCTATTGAAACTATCTCTAGTAATATATATGATCATAAAGTAAAAGGGGATGATTCATAATGGTAAGAAATGTTAAAATAATTATATTCATAGTATTTGTCTTTCTAATTGCTTTTTTTATCTTTAGAAATATAAGAGGAGTGGAAGAAGCTTCTAGGAATCTCCCTAGTAATGAACAGTTAGAAGAGTTTAGTAATGTGTCCCCTAAAAGTTCTGTTAATAGTTATGAAGTTAAAGATATTCCTGATAGGGAACTTGCTACTATATATTATAATCATTTTAAAGACTTAATTATTAATAATGAAGAAGAAGCATATAAAAGACTTAGGAATAAAGACGATACAACATTAGCTAAATTTGAAGAATTAAAGAGTAGTTTAACTAATAATTATTATGGTAATAAAGTAGTTAGTTATAGAATATCTAAAAATAATGAAAAGTCCATTTATAGAATTGAAAATAGTGATAAAAAGACAATTATATTTTATGTAGATGCAGTTTTTAAATATGAAGTAGATATTGTTTAGTTGATAGTAAAGGTGGTGGTAAAATGCCAGAAGAAATTGAAAACTTGGAAGATGAAAATAATGTAAATGAACAGGGGAATTCTTCTTCTAAATCATCACCTAGTAGTGCTGCTAGTAAAGCAGCTAGTAATATTATAGATTTTAATAAGTATAAAAGTAGAAAAAATAATAAAGCTAATATTGATTCTAGCTCTGCTAAAAATAAATCTGGTAATAATCTTAAATCAACTATTCCTAAAAAGGGAAGCAGTGCTATTAATGGATTAAAGAATAAAGCTACTAATGCAATGTTAGATAAAGTATCTAATGTTCATCCGGCTTTAAAAGCTCTAAGTGTTCTTAATAATATTAATAATGCTAGAAAAGCTAAAAAAGCTGCTAAAGCTGAAAAGTCAGAAAATGCAACTGCTAATGGTGAGGCTAGTGATAATAAAAGTAGCGAAAATACTACTAATACTACATCCTCTAATACAGATGATGGAACTTTAAATGAATCTTTAAATCCTTTAAGTTCTATTTCTAATTTTAAAGATAGTATATTGGGAAACTTCAGTTTTTTTGGTCACATTTCTTTACCAAAAAAAATTACTATAATAGGAATTGTTTTATTATCTGCTTCATTACTTTTAGGAGTAATACCATTGCTTATAATTTTTGGAGCTTTTAGTGGCCTTTTTGGTGCAGATGAAATAACAGCAAGTGGAGGTACTGGTAATATTGATTATGGTGAATATGTATTATCTTCAGAAGGTGATGAAATATTACATCAGCCTCTTGATGAGTTTTTATCTTCAAAAGGTACTAGTTTAGAAGCATTTAATAATTTAATTGCTTCTAATGTAGAGAAGAATGGTTATGGTACACGTGAAGGTGTTGTAACTGCAGCTGTTACCTTAATTGCAGAACTTGGAAATAATTATAATGTTAAAGTCCCTTATTTTTGGGGAGGTGGACATGCTGATGGAGTTGTTGATGGTGCTTTAGGTTATTGGGGAAGCACACAGTGTCATACTTATGCTAATGGTCAATCCTATAACTATTGTGGACTAGATTGTTCTGGTTTTGTTCCTTGGGCAATTAAAAATGGCGGATTTAATATTACACCTTTAGTTACTGGTGGTTTTCAAAGTTTACCTGGGGCAGAACGTGTTTCTTTAACAAATAGTGCTGTTTTACAACCAGGAGATTTATTGGAATCAAGTGGGCATGTAATATTAATAGTAGGAGTAGATGAGAATAATTATATATGTGCTGAAGCGGCAGGAAATGAAACAGGAGTATTGTTTTCTACTCATCCTTTTAATGCTTCTGGATATTGGGGGGTTAATATGGAAGGATTCTATAATACACGTGCAAGGAGCTAAAATATGAAAAGTAAGTGTTTGATATTAGTATTTTTAATTTTTATGATGTGTGGTTGTACTGCTGAAGTTAATCTTGATATAAGTGATAATAAAATAAAAGAAAGTGTAGATATTACTTTTTATCAAAATGCCCTTTATCCTAAAGATATTATAAAGTCATCTTTTAGAAATTATATTCCCGTGTATGCAAAAAATTTAATTGTTGATACTATGCCTGATGAACCTTTAGAAGGGATTAATTATTATACAAAAAAAGAAACAGATTTAGGTAATGGGTATAAATTTAATTATAGTTATGATTTTAATATAAATGAATATAAGAATGCTAGAACAGTTAAGGATGGTTTTAGATCTTATAATATTTCTTTTAATCGAGATGATCATACTATATCTTTATTTGCTGAAGGTACTTTATTATACTTTAATGAATATCCAGAATTAGAAGAAGTTAAATTAAATATTAAAACAGATTATTTAGTTAGAGAAAATAATGCTGATGAAGTAAATGGTAATGTTTATACTTGGATATTAGAAAAAGATGATTCTAATACTATTAATATGTTAATAGATACTAGTGATGTTGTTAAAAAGGTAGATAATACTAATATAATTATTATTGGTTCTATAATAGTTGTGATAATTTTTATATTTTTGCTGTTAGTGTTAAAAAACATAAAAAATAATAAAATATAATTAAAAATTTGTTTTCAAATTAGTAAAATACTGGTATAATAAGCGTTGAAATGAGGGGATTATTATGAAGTTAAAATTTAGAGCTGATAAAGACGATGTAATGATTTTTATAGTCTTTGCTGTCTTTTTACTTTATATTGTAGCAATAGGTATTGTTAATCTACATTCTTTTGCAACGGAAGGATATTTTAGTGGTCTTAATCCGCTACCTGCCTTTACTCCTAAATTTTTATGGATGACTTTACTTATTTATTTTTTAGCTTTAGTGGGTATGCTTATAAGTGTTAAATCTTATTTCTTTGAAATGGAAAAAGGAATTGGGTTTACTAGTGAAAAGAAAGATAAAGGATATTCTAGATGGGCTAAAGATAAAGAGATAAAAGCAGAAGAAGATGTAGTTATGGTTACGCCAGGTCAAGAATATAGTGATGCAGCAGGTGTTCCTTTAATTTTAAATGATAAAGAAGCATGGGTTGATAATGGGGAATACCATACTTTAGTTATTGGTTCTACTGGTTCAGGTAAAACTCAAACTGTTATTAAACCTACTGTTAAATTACTTGCCAAAGCAGGAGAATCTATGATTATTACTGACCCTAAGGGTGAGATTTATGAAGCGACTGCTAATATGCTTCGTGATAAAGGGTATGATGTACAAATACTTAACTTCCGTGATCCACAAAATGGTAGTAGTTGGAATCCATTATCACTTCCTTATAGAATGTATAAAAGCGGTAATCAAGATAAAGCGATTGAGTTACTAGATGACCTTGCTTTAAATATTTTATATGATGAATCTAGTAATAATAGTGATCCATTTTGGGAGAAAACATCAGCTGACTACTTTTCTGGTGTTGCTTTAGGACTTTTTGAAGATGCTAAAGAAGATGAAATTAATATTAATAGTATTAGTTTAATGACTACTGTTGGAGAAGAGAAGTTTGGTGGTTCTACTTATATTAAAGAATACTTCTCATTTAAAGATCCTGCTAGTGCATCTGTTATTAATGCATCAAGTACTATTAATGCACCAACTGATACAAAAGGATCAATATTATCAGTATTTAGACAGAAAATTAAGTTATTTGCATCTCGTGAAAATTTATCAGAAATGCTTAGTCATAGTGATATAGAACTAGCTGATATTGGAAGACGTAAAACTGCTTTATTTATAGTTGTACAAGATGAAAAGAAAACATATCATTCACTTGTTACAATACTTCTAAAACAATGTTATGAAACATTAATCGGTGTTGCTCAGGAGAATGGAGGAGAACTTCCTGTTAGAACTAATTTCTTACTTGATGAGTTTGCAAATATGCCACCACTTAAAGATGTTACTACTATGATTACTGCCGCTCGTTCTCGTCATATTAGATTTACCATGATTATTCAAAACTATGCACAGTTAAATCAAGTTTATGGTAAAGAAAATGCTGAAACCATTAGAGGTAACTGTGGTAATATAATTTATTTGATTTCTGCAGAACTTGCAGCGCTTGAAGAAATATCTAAAATGTGTGGTGAAGTTAAATCTAAATCTGATGATAAAACAGCTTCAACCCCTCTTGTTACAGTATCTGATTTACAGAGAATGAAACAGTTTGAAGTTATTATACTAAGAATGAGAATGCAACCATTTAAGACTAAATTTACACCTGACTTCAAACTTGATTGGGGTAGAACATTTCCAAAAGCAGCATATCCTGAAAGAGAGAAACTTCCAGTTCGTACTTTTGATATAAAGACCTTTGTTAAAGAGAAGAAGAAAGAAAAGTTACTTGAAATGATGAACAGTAATAATCCAGGTAGTGAAGGAGGAATCACTCCTCCTGGATTTGTACCACCTAATTTGTTTGGAATAGGCCAAGGTTCTAATAATAGTATTCCTAAATCAAACAGTTCAACACTTCCGTTTATGAATTCTAATGTAGAAAATAGTTCATCTACTAAACCTTCATTTGATGTAGATGAACTTGTTAAGAAAATAGATGCTAAAATTGCTGAACTAGAAAAAGAAGAGGCAATGAATAAACAGAAACAACAACAGAAGTTAGATGCTATGAAAGCTAAAGAAGAAAAACCTGTTAATGATGTTTCTCCAATTAAAGAAGTTGTTACTAAACCAATACCTGAAGTAGAAAAAGACATAAAAGAACAACCTAAAAAAGAAGTTAATTTAAGTCTTGATGATGAAGATGATGATGATTTTTTTGATGATTTCTTTGATGAATAATAAAAGTATTAAATTTGAAATAATAATTAAATTAGTAGGTGAATTTGCTAAATTTTACCTACTTTTTTTAAAAATAAAAAATAAAGGTTGACAAACAAACTTGTTATTAATATAATGTTAATAACAAGTTTAATTACTTGATTATTTCTTGACTTTTGATATTAATAAAAAGTTAATAAGAGGAGGAGTGCTTATGAAAGTTGAGAATTTAAAAGTTTATAATAAAGCTTTAATTGTTGTTGATATGGTTAATGGCTTTGTTAAGGAAGGAGTATTACATGATGAAGATATCGCTAGAGTTATACCTAGGCAAATAGAACTTATTAAAGAGTATCATAATGAAGGAGAACTTATTATCTTTATTCAAGATACTCATACTAAAGAATCTACAGAACATAAGAGATTTCCAGATTGCCACTGTCTTAAAGGTAGTGGAGAAGAGAAAGTAGTTGAAGAGTTAGAACAATTTACTCTCTTTAATAATACTATATGTATACCTAAAAACTCTACAAGTTTTATGGAGGCTCAATCTTTTAGAGATGTGATGGAGGAAGCTAGTAATATTAAAGAATTTGATATAGTAGGGTGCTGTACTGATATTTGTATATGTAATGGTTCTATAGGTCTTGCTAATTATTTAGATGAACATAATAGGGGAGCAATAGTAAGAGTACATCAAGATGCTGTGGCAACTTTTGCAGAAGATAATAGACAAAACTATGTAGATGCAGCTTACTTACTTATGAAACAACAGGGAATTCAGTTAGTTAAAAAATTTAAACTTTGATATTAATATTTTGATAAAAAGAAAGGAATGATATTTATGATTAATAAAACGATAATGACTGATTTTTATGAATTAACAATGGCACAAACTTATTTTAATGAAGGGAAGAAAGATGAGATAGTCTACTTTGATGTTTTCTTCCGTAATAATCCTTTTGAAGGAGGTTATACAATTAGTGGAGGTTTAGATGAGAATATTAACTATATTAAAAACTTTAGTTTTGATAAAGAGTCTATTTCATATTTAAGAAGTTTAGGAACCTTTAGCGAAGAGTTTTTAGAATATCTTTCTAACCTTAAATTTAAAGGAGATATTTATGCTGTACCTGATGGAACTTTCATCTTTCCTAATGAGCCTGTAATGACAGTTAGAACTGATATTGTTACCGCTCAATTAATTGAAACAGCATTACTTGCAAACTTTAATCATGCTTCACTTGTTACTACTAAAAGTAAAAGAATTACTAACGAAGCAGATGTTCCTGTTATGGAATTTGGTTTAAGACGTGCAAGAGGGCTAGATTCAGGAGTTGAAGCTAGTAAATATTCTTATATTGGTGGATGTGTTGGTACTTCTAATACTTATGCAGGATATAAGTTTGGGGTACCTGTAATGGGAACAATGGCTCATTCTTTAATTATGGAAAACAATGATGAGTATGAAGCTTTCTTAAGTTATGCTAAAAGTAATCCTGAAAACTGTGTATTTCTTGTTGATACTTATGATACTTTAAGAAGTGGTATACCTAATGCTATTAGAGTTGCTAGAGAGTTTCTTATTCCTAATGGTTATAAATTTAAAGGTATAAGAATAGATAGTGGAGATTTAGCTTATCTTTCTAAAAAAGCTAGAAGAATGTTAGATGAAGCCGGTTTTTATGATACTACTATTTGTTTATCTAACGGATTAGACGAATATACAATTAGAGATTTAGTTAGACAAGGAGCAGTTTTTGATAGTCTAGGTGTTGGTGATAATATATCAGCTTCTAAAGAACGAGTTGGAGGAGTTTATAAATTAGTAGCAGTTGAAACTGATAATAAGATAAGTCCACGTATTAAAGTTAGTAATACAACTGCTAAAATTATTAATCCGGGTTATAAAAAAATATATCGGTTCTATGATAAAGATACTGGCTTTGCTCTAGGTGATGTAATTACCCTTAATGATGAAATAATTAATAAAAATCATTATACTTTAGTACATCCTGTTGATACTTGGAAAAAACAAGAACTTACTAATTATAATGTTAGAGAATTGTTAATTCCAATATTTAAAGATGGTAGTCTTATTTATAATGATAAAACATTATTAGAAAAGAGAAACTATTGTGAAGATGAATTTAATACTTTTTATCCTGAAATTACAAGAATTGAAAATCCACATGAATATTATGTTGATTTATCAGATAAATTAAGAATATTAAAGAATAAGATGATTGAAGAACATAAAGGAAAGGTACTGATTAAAAAATGCGAAAAGAAAAATTAGAAGAATTACATAATTATATAAATGAATTAAAAATTATAAAAAGAGAACTATTAGAATCATATAATAATTCTTATATTAAAGTAGAACATTATAACTGTTTACTTAATAATGGTATTACTATAGTAAGAGATAAAATAATAAAAGGTAAAAGTAATGGTAATGCTGTTATTACTTTACCTGTTAATAAAGATAATGAATTTTTATTAGTAGTACAACCTAGAATAGTTAAAGAAGGAGTTTTAGTAGAGTTTCCTGCTGGTTATATAGAAGATAGGGAAGATCCTTTAGTATCAGCAGAAGGAGAACTTTTAGAAGAGACTGGATATTATTCAGATAATTTTAAATACCTTGATACCTTTTATCAAGATCAAGGATGTAGTGAAGCTTGTAATCATGCTTATCTTGCTTTAAACTGTGAAAAAATAAAAGAACAAAATTTAGATAAAGATGAGTTTGTTAGATACTTTTTATGTAATTATGATGAAGTATTAGAACTTGTTAAAATGGGTTATATTAAAGATATACAATCTAAATATGCTTTAGAATTATCTAAAAAATATATTAAGGAGATGAGATAATGAAAGAATATGGCTTTGTTAGAGTTGGGGCAATAGTTAATAAATTAGTACTTGCTAGTCCAGTAGAAAATGCTAAAGAAATAGTTAGAATGATTAGAAAAGCTGATAGTGAAGGGGTTTCAATTGTTACTACTCCTGAACTTTCTTTAACTGGTTATACTTGTGGAGATTTATTTTTACAAGATAGTTTACTTGATCCTTTAGAAGATGCTTTAAAACTTGTTCTTGATGAAACTAAAGATTTAGATATTATTTCTATTTTAGGTATGCCTATTAAATGTAATAATATGTTATTAAACTGTGCAGTTGTAATACAGAAAGGAGATATTTTAGGAATTGTTCCTAAAACTTATATTCCTAATTACAGTGAATTTTATGAGAAAAGATGGTTTTCAAGTAGTAAAGACTTAAAATCTAAAGAAGTTAAATTATTAGGTAAAACTGTTCCTATTAGTGTTAATTTAATATTTAAAGATAAAGAAAAAGAGTCTATTGCTTTTGCTATTGAAATATGTGAAGATTTATGGTCAATTATTTCGCCTAGTAATCATCATGCTTTAAATGGAGCATCTATTATCTTTAATCTTTCTAGTAGTAATGAAATTGTTGGTAAAGATAAGTATCGTAATAATTTAGTTAGTATAACATCTTCTAAAACTAAATCTGCTTATATTTATGCAAGTAGTGGAATGATGGAATCTAGTTCTGATTTGGTATTCAGTGGGGCTTCTATGATTTATGAAAATGGAGTTAAACTAGCTTCTAATAAAAAGTTTGAGATTGAAAGTAATTTAATATATAGTGATATTGATGTAGATAGATTAGTTAATGAGAGAAGACGTAATAATAGTTATATGGAAGTGTTTTTAGATGATGATGTTAAAGTAATAGATGTTTTGATTAAAGAAAATGACAATGAACTTTCAAGACAATATAATAAGTATCCTTTTGTACCTAGTAATATTTTAGAAAGAAATGAGAGATGTGAAGAAATTATAGAAATACAAGCTTCAGCTCTTGCAAGACGTCTTATTCAATTAAATAATACAAAATGTGTTATAGGGATATCTGGAGGACTTGATTCTACACTTGCCTTTCTAGTTATTGTTAGGACTTTTCAAAAACTTAATCGTGATTATAAAGATATTATAGGTATTACTATGCCTGGTTTTGGTACTACTGATAGAACTTATCAAAATGCTCTAAATCTAGTAAAAGAGTATGGGGCTACTTTAAAAGAAATTAGTATAAAAGATGCATGTCTTTTACATATGAAAGATATCGATTTAGATGTTAATGATAGAAGTATTACTTATGAAAATATTCAAGCAAGAGAGAGAACACAAATATTAATGGATGTCGCTAATATGGTAGGGGGTATTGTTATTGGAACAGGAGATCTATCAGAACTTGCTTTAGGTTGGTGTACTTATAATGGTGATCATATGAGTATGTATTCTGTTAATTCTTCTATTCCTAAAACTTTAGTTAGATATTTAGTAGAATATTTTATGAGTATTAGTGAAGGTAATAAAAAAGAAGTATTAAAAGATATATTAGATACCCCAATATCTCCAGAACTACTTCCTCCAAGTAAAGCTGGTAAAATGTTACAGACAACAGAATCATCTATTGGTCCTTATGTATTACATGACTTTTTCATTTATCATCTTTTAAGATATGGAGCATCTTTTAAGAAAATATATTTCCTTGCTAAACTTACCTTTAAAAATGATTTTACAAGTGAAGAAATAAAAAAATGGTTAAAACTATTTGTTAAACGTTTTTATAAAGGGCAATTTAAAAGAAATGCTATACCAGATGGAGTAAAGGTAGGTACAGTTTCTCTATCTCCAAGAGGAGACTTAAGAATGCCTAGTGATGCAAATTATGAGAGTATTATAGAAGAGTTAGATAAATTTTCTTAATATATTTTTGTATAAACGTCTTTGTTTCTGTTAACACTATGAAAGAAATGGAGATGTGATAATATTATGACTAATAAAAAATATGATTATTTAGTAAAGAAACATACTCCTAAAGAGGATAAAGTAAAATATGCTCTTATTGCTTTCCTCGTTGGAGGATTTTTAGGACTTTTAGGAGAATCTTTAATTAGAGTTTATATCATGCTTTTTGATATTTCTCGTAATGATGCTTCTACTTATATGATAGTAACGTTTATCTTCTTTGCTTCTCTTTTTACGGCTTTAGGATTTTTTGATAAGTGGGTTAGTAAAGTGAAAGCTGGACTTTTAATACCTATCACAGGTTTTGCCCATTCTATGATGAGTGCAGCTTTAGATTACAAACATGAAGGTCCTATATATGGTATTGGTAGTAATGTCTTTAAACTAGCAGGATCAGTTATCTTCTACGGAGTAGTATCTGCTTGGTTCTTTGGACTTGTTAGATATTTATGGGAGGTTTTAGTATGATACTAAATTTTAGAAATGTTTATTTAGATAATGCTAGTACCGTATGTGGACCTTATGAAGCGAAAGGACCTCTTACTAGAAATTTTGATAAAAAATATACTGATGATTTATACTGTAAAGAAAAGTCCTTTGAAAAGGCAGAGATTAGACTTCTTGAAGATAGTATCAAAATATTGCTAAAAAAAACAAAACTAACCCCTAAAGATATAGATTTAGTTATATCAGGTGATCTTTTAAATCAAATTACAGCATCATGTTATGGATCATTAAAATTAAATAGTCCTTTTCTTGGCATTTATACAGCATGTGCTACTAGTATTGAAGGAATGTTAATAGGCTCTACTTTTATAGATAGTGGCAAAGTAAATAATGCTCTTATCTCTTGTTCATCTCATAATATGTCAAGTGAAAAACAATTTAGAAATCCTACTGAATATGGTTCCCCAAAACCAATGACAGCGACTTTTACAGCGACTGGTGGGGCGAGTGTTCTTCTATCTAATAAACCTAGTAAAGTAAGAGTTGTTAATGGCCTTATTGGGACTATAGTTGATTATAATCAAAAAGATGTTTTTAATATGGGAGCAGCAATGGCAGGTGCTGCTGCTGATACCCTTTATAAATACTTAAATGAAACTAATACTAAAGCTAGTGATTATGATTTAATATTAACTGGTGATTTAGGAAAATATGGTAAAGAAATTTTAAAAGACTTAATGTTTAGTGAATATAATATAGATTTATCTAAGAATTATAATGATTGTGGAACGATGTTATATGATTTAGAAAAACAAAAAGATGTAATGGCTGGAGGAAGTGGTCCTGTATGTTCAGCTTTAGTTAATTATAGCACAATTTTAAAAGGTCTTATGGAAAACAAATACAAAAAGGTATTGTTAATTGCAACAGGAGCTTTATTTTCTCCTACAATGGTATTTCAAAAGATGAATATCCTATCTATTGCAAATCTTATATGTTTGGAGGCGATATAGATGTATTTTATAAATTCATTTCTTTTCTGTGGACTTGTTTGTTTAATAGCAGAGTTAATTTTAGATAATACCAAACTAACTCCAGGACATATAACAGCAATGTTTGTAGTAATAGGAGCAGGTCTTGATGCTTTTGGAATTTATGATTTTTTTATCTCTAAAGTAGGAGGAGGCGCTCTTTTACCTATTACAAGTTTTGGTCACTCTTTAATTCATGGAGCCTTACTAGCAGCAGAATCACAAGGTATAATAGGTCTTTTGATGGGGATGTTTGATCTAACTGCAACAGGTATAACAGCAGCGATTATCTTTACTTTTGTCTTTACTTTAATTTTTAAAGCAAAAGATTAGTTTTCGTAAATAATAATAGTAGGAGGTGGAAGATGAAACTTCTTTTGATACTATTATTATTTTTTTCGTGTCTAAATGTTTCGGCTAAAACTATTATTACTCCCTATTTAAAGGTGGGAGAAGTTCCTTCTAATTATCAAGTTAATGATAATGAAAAGATAGAGGTAGTTACTTATTATAAGCAAGAAAAAATTAATAAAGATTTTAAATATTTAGAAAAAGCTAATAAAGAATATACTATTAAGAGTGAAGAAATAAAGTATGGAGAGTATGACAATTATCAGAAAAAGAGACTTGATAATAATATTTTAGATGAAGATATTAAGACTATATATTATTATCAAGATTTAAAAAAGATAGATAGTTTAACTATTAAAGATATTAATAACCTTCTTATTACAAAGTTAACCTTGAAATATAAAGATAATACTATTTATCAGTTAAATGATATTAAAAATGGGTATAAAATTAAACTGTCTAAAAAATATAGTCCTATCTATCTAACTTTAGAAATAACTTGTTTTTTAAATCAAGGTGATTTAGAAGGAAGTTTTTTTATAGAAAGTGATAACTATGTAAATAGAAAGATTAAAGTTACTGATAAGGGCTTTAATAATTTAAATATTAAATTAATTAATTGTTTAGAAAGAACTATTTATGATAAAAAAATAAAAAAGACAACTAATATAGATGATAAATTTTATATAAATATTATTTCTGAAGAAACAATGTATCGTTATCGTAAAAAATATTATAAGTATTATAAAGATGAATCTAAAATAGATAGTAAAATATTACCTGATTATAAGGTTGTCAGTACATTTAATAAGTATTATCTTTATCGTAAGGAGATAATAGAAGTTTATGATAATATAATTCTTAATAATTATTTAGATTTAGATAAAGTAGTTAAAACTAGTACTATTCCTCTTAATAAATTAAAATTTAACTATAGTAATAATTGTGGATCTACAGTTTTATCTATTAAATATCAAGATTTTAAAGTAAATGCAGATATTACTTTTAATTGTGAAAAATATTCTAAAAGTAGAGTGAAAGTAGGTAAAACAAAATCTTTAAAAAGAGAAATATTTGGTATTTTGTTTAAGACATTATTTTTAAGAAAATTGTAGATTGAAAATAATAACTAGTTATGTCGAAGTACTTGTTTGTTACGTTAATTTTATTTATTATTAAAGCGAATAGAAAGGATATGTTTTTATGCAAGAAGAAGCCTTAAAATATATTGGTATAGTTAAAAGTATTACTAGTAAGTATAGTTTTAGAAGTGATTATGATGATTTGTTTCAAGCAGGAATGTTAGGCTTACAAACAGCTTTACAAAAGTATGATAGTAGTAAAGAAACAAACTTTACAGATTATGCATATCTGTGGATAAAAGGAGAAGTGTTGAAAGCAGTTAATAATAATTATCAAGTTCATATTCCTAGTGATATTTATAAGCTTTCTAAAGATATTAAAGATGCAAGAGAATACCTATCCCAAAATTTAGGTAGAGAACCTACTACTTTGGAAATAGCTTATTTTTTAGGGATAAGTGAAGAAAAGGTAATTAGTATTATGAATGCTGTTACGACTCCTTATAGTTTAGATAATAGTTATTTAGATGATGATTATAATCTATATAACAAAATAGCTTTGATAGAAAAAGGTTATGATGTAGGTGTTCTTGATTTAAAAGAAGCGATTATGGGACTTGAAGAAAGTGAAAGAGCATTAATAACTTCAAGATATTATCAAGATATGACCCAACAGGAAACAGCTGATATACTTGGGTTATCTCAAGTTCAAGTTAGTAGAAAAGAAAATAAAATATTAGAAAAATTAAAAAGTAAAGTAGCATGATAATATTACTTGCTTTTTTCTTTTATCTTTTTATAAATATAAGTGATTAATAATATTCCTAATAATATATAGATAGGAACTTTTAGTTTTTTTACAAAATTATCTAATATAATCCAGTTATTCCCTAGGGCATAACCAACATAGACAAAGGCAAAAGTCCAAGGAATACTACCTAGAGTTGTATAAATAACAAACTTAATAAACGGAACTCTACTTACTCCCATAGGTAAAGATATGAGAGTTCTAATTATGGGGAAGTTTCTTCCGATAAAAGCAGCCCATGGACCATATTTATTAAACCATTTATCACATTTATCTATATCTTCTTCTTTCATAAAGAAAAATTTACCATAAGTCTTTATAAAAGGTCTTCCTCCAAAATATCCAAAAGCATAGATTATAATGGCACAAAATACACTGCCAAGTACTCCTATTAGTAATGCCATATAAAAAGAAAAAAATCCTCTACCTGCTAATATTCCTGCTGTTGCAAGTATAAGTTCACTTGGAATAATTATTATAACTGCCTCAAGTACCATTCCAAGAAACATTCCAAAATAGCCTAAATTAGTCATTAAAGAAGTAATATAAGAATCCATTGTATCACCTTTAATTAAATATATGTAAAAAAAAGATTGTTTATCTCTTAAATATTGCGTATAATTTTAGTAAATAATAATAGGGGAGATAGTGATATTATGAAAATTAAACCTATTAGAGTCTTAATTATTGTATCTATATTTATTAGTGTAATATCTATAGCTAGTGGTATTTATATTTATAATGATACTAAAAGAAGAGAAGAAGAAGCTTTAACTATTTCTAAAGCTAGAGAATCTTTAATTAAAGATGAAAATGAATTAATTAAAATAAAATCTAATTATAGTAGTATTGTAAAGACTACTAAAGATACTAAACTTTATTTAAATGATAATGGTAAGTATAAAGATGTTGGTAGTATAAATAAAGATAATATATTAGAGCTTGAATCTATTAATAATATTAGTTTAGATAATAAATATTTTAAATTATTAGGTAGTGATTATTATGTGTCTTATAAAGATGTAATACCTACTACTGATACTATTAATAAAAGATACCTTAATTATATAGAGTTTCCATTAGAAGTTACTGCCAAAGAAAAGGCTGTTTATTATGATGAGAATTTTAATGAAGTTTTTGTAATAAAAAATTCTGTGACTGCTAAAGTCATAGTTAACTTTGATGATTATTATGGTATTTCTTTATTATCAAGATTAGTCTATGTCAAAAAAGAAGATGTTAATAATGTAGTAGAGGTAGATAGTAGTGAAGATATGGCAGAGTCTGTTCCTGCAATACTTTATCATTTTATCTATTTAGATGGTGATACTAGTTGTGGAGATATTATTTGTCATAGTGAAGAACAGATAGACTCTCATTTTAAGTTTCTTGCTGACAATAACGTTTTTACCTTAAATACAAGTGAAGTATTAAGCTTTATTAAGGGTGAGATTAATCTTCCTAAGAAGTCTATTTTAATTACTATTGATGATGGGGCAAGAGCAGAGAACTTTATCCCTTTTCTAGAAAAATATGGTTTAAATGCAACACTATTTTTAGTTAGTTCTTGGTATCCAGTTAGTAAGTTTTCATCTCCATATTTAGAAATAGCAAGTCATACTCATAATATGCATACGACTGGTGTTTGTCCTACTGGCCAGGGAGGTGGTATTAACTGTTTACCGGAAAGTGATATACTTAATGATTTAAAATTAAGTAGAGAAACATTAAACAATACCAAAGCCTTTTGTTTTCCTTTTTATGAATATAGTGATTATTCTATTAATTTAGTAAAAGAAGCAGGTTTTGAAATGTCTTTTATTGGTGGTTCAACAAAAATAAAAAAGGGCATAGATCCTTATAAAATACCAAGATATCCTATTTTAAGTAACTTTGGTGTAGAGTATATAAGTAATTTAGTATTAGGTTAATATTTACGAGAATTCGTAACTAATTTATTACATATTTTTCTTGCTATAGAGAAATTAATATGATACTATTTATATAGAGGACATTTAATGGTTGGGTGTTATCTCCGAGTATTTATATTTGGAGGTGATACTATGAGTAAAAAAGACTTTTTAGTTTCAACACTACTTTTTATAATAATTTTACTTATTGTATTACTTTTTGTAGTTATCATTATATTAATATAAAAACAAAACAAAAAGAAAGCACTTAACTAAACAGCAGTTTAATTAGGTGCGAAACCATTACAGGAGAAGCACTTAACACATGCGACGTTAAATGTTCTCTTTTTTATTTTATGTAAATTTCTTTTACATATTCATAGTATCATAAATATTAACTTTTGTCAAAATTTTATATTAACCTATTAAAGCTATAATAATGTTACGACAATCCGTAGCTAATTTATTACATATTTTTCTTGTTATGCAGAAATTAATGTGATACTATATTTGTAGGAACATTTATGTGGGTGTCGCCTCCTATTCTATAGGAAAGGAGGAAAAGGCATGAAGGCAAAGACTTTTATCATAAAAGTGTTAAAACTCATACCTGTTATTTTATTTAATCTTGCTTTCTTAGTTCTAACCTTCAAAATAAAATAGACACTCATCAATAGCATTGAGAGTGCTTTAACCAATTAAAACATTGGAGGGACATTCACGTGCAAAAATAAATGTTCCTCATTTTTTATTTTATGTAAATTTCTTTTACATATTCATAGTATCATAAATATTAACTTTTGTCAAAAATTTAACTTGATTTTTTAGTAAATGTTTTATTATTCATTTTGTTCTTTTCCCCTAGTTTGACAGTTTTAATATAAAAATCTTTGCAAGCCTAGATAAAATCTAGTTTTTTTATATTTTTATACTTGC
>CALVVB010000008.1 GCA_944363735.1 uncultured Bacilli bacterium
GATGGTAATTTAATTAGACAATTTAATTACAACTCTAAGAAATATGCTTATCGTGTCTTTAAATATGAATTTAATAATTTGTTTGATTAAAGTCTAGTATTAGACTTTTTTCTTTTTATCTGATAAAATAAAACCGTATTTTGAAGGGAAGTGTGGTATATGAAAGGCACTGTTAAAGAAAAAGGAGAACTATTAGATACATTATTTATTTTATTTAAAGACTTAAGTAAGAAGAAGATAAAGAACTATTTAAAAGATGGAGGAGTTTTAGTTAACGGTAAAGTTGTAACTAAGTATGATGCTCCTGTCAAAAAAAATGATACTATTGAGCTTAGTAAGATTAATAAAACTCATAAGAAAAGTAACCTTGATATCATTTATGAAGATGAATATTTCTTTGTAATTAATAAACCAGCTGGACTTTTATCTGTTAGTACTACTAAAGAGAAAGAAAAGACTGCCTATCATGAAGTTAGAGAATTTATTAAAAATAGAAATAAATCTGATAAGATTTTTGTACTACATCGACTTGATAAAGATACATCAGGAGTTTTAGTTTTTGTAAAAGATAATACTCTTAAAAATCTCTTACAAAATAATTGGGATAAATATGTAAAGGTACGAGAATATATCGCTTTAGTAACAGGTAATGTAAAAGATGTAGAAGATTATACTTGCTATTTAAAAGAAATAGGTCCTGATAAAGTTATTGTTACTAATAAAAAAGAAGGTAAGATTGCTGTTACTTCCATCAAAACAATTACTAAAGATAATAAATATTCTCTTATTAAAGTTAATATAAAAACAGGAAGACGTAACCAGATAAGAGTAGTTTTAAATAATTTAGGAAGTCCAATAGTAGGAGATAAAAAATATGGAGGAAATAAATCTAACAGACTATATTTACACGCTAGTAGGTTAGTTATAGCGAATCCTCTTAACAATAAAACATATACTTTTGAAAGTAATATTCCATTATCGTTTAAGAAGGTGTTTAAAAATGAAAGATAAAAAACAAGTAGAACATAGCCTTATAACAAAATATCGTAAAGATATCTGGCGTAAGTTTGTGAAAGCAGTTAGGGATTATTCACTTGTAAATGAAAATGATCATATCGCTGTTTGTATATCTGGAGGAAAAGATTCTATATTACTTGCTAAATGTCTAGAAGAATTACAGCGTCATGGTAAAACCAGTTTTAAATTATCATTTATTGTAATGGATCCCGGATATAAAAAAGAAACATTAAGAGTAATAAAAGATAATTTAGAATCTTTAGGCATTGACTATAAAATATTTAACTCTGATATCTTTGAAGTTGCTAATAAACTAGATAAAGATCATCCTTGTTATATGTGTGCTAGAATGAGAAGAGGTTTTCTTTATAAAACTGCTAAAGACCTAGGCTGTAATAAAATTGCTTTAGGTCATCACTTTGATGATGTGATTGAAACAGTTCTTCTATCAATGTTTTATGGTGGAGAATTTAAAACAATGTTACCTAAACTACACAGCACCAACTTTTCTTCTATGGAACTTATTAGGCCTCTTTATTTAGTAAGGGAAGAATCTATCAAGAAGTTCTGGCAATATAATGAATATACTTTTATAAATTGTGCTTGTAAATTTACAGAGAACCAAGAGAAAAAGAATAATTCTAAACGTTTAGAAGTAAAGAAATTATTAGAAGAGTTAAGGAAAAAGAGTGATGTTATTGATAATAATATCTTTAAAAGTACAGAGAAAGTTAATCTAGAAACTATTATAAGTTTTCAAGATGAAGAAAAAGTTACTTCCTTTTTAGACCGTTACTAGGTCTTTTTTTGTATAAAAAATTAAACATTTAGTCATTACTAATTTAGGAGATGATTAAATGGCAAATAATAAGGTATTAATCAGTGGAGTGAAAACATCAGAATTAAAAGTATTAACAACTGAAGAGATGACAGAATTATTTAAAAAGATGCATGAAGGAGATACTTTCGCTAGGAATGATCTAGTTAGTGGTAATTTAAAATTAGTTTTAAGCATCTTAAGAAAAGTAAATGCAAGAAATGAAAATTTAGATGATTTATTTCAAGTTGGGTGTGTTGGTTTGGTTAAAGCGATAGATAACTTTGACTTATCTCATGAAGTTAAGTTTTCAACTTATGCTGTTCCAATGATATTAGGAGAAATAAAAAGATATTTAAGAGATAATAATAGTATTAGGGTAAGTCGTTCGACAAGAGATTTGGCCTATAAAGCTTTAAAATTAAAAGAAGAATATTTTATGGAAAAAGGAGAAGAAATCTCTATCGAAGATTTGGCTTTGTCTTTAGGTGTAAATTCCTATGATATTGTTTTTGCTTTAGAATCTCTAAAAGATCCTGTTTCAATGTTTGAACCAATTTATAATGATGGAGGAGATACAATTTATGTTTATGATCAAATTGAAGATAAGAAAAAAACAGGTTCAGTTATGGAGGATAAAATTGCCACAAATGATGCAGTAAATTCTTTAAGTGATAGAGAACAGTTGATATTAAATGAAAGATATATTATTGGCAAAACACAAATGGAAATAGCTAAAGATATGGATATAAGTCAAGCTCAGGTATCAAGATTAGAAAAAAATGCTATAAAGCAGTTAAAGAAAACTTTGAGATAAGCATAGATTAACTAAGTTTTACATATTTTTAAGTAGTAGGGCAGTGATATTATGAGACTTTCTGATTTGCAAAGTAAAGATATAGTTAATGTTATTGATGGAAGAAATATAGGTAATATTATAGATGTTAAAGTAGATGAGAGAAATGGTGCTATTGTTAGTTTAATAGTAGAGCCTAAAGGTAAATTTATTTCTTTTGGTAAAGGGGAAGATACAGAGATTAGGTGGCAAAGCATAGAAAGAATTGGTGAAGATGTTATTTTGGTCAAGTTAAATTAGGTGGAATTTATGAAAAGAATTTATACTTTTTTGAGCCTTTTAACCTTATCTTTCTTTTTAGCATTATATCTTACTTTTATTATAGGTAAAAAATTAGAAAAAGTTATTATTAATTATGCTACAGCAGAAACAGAACGTATTGCAAATGTAATATTAAATGATGTTGTGGAATTAGATGATAATAATTTTGGTTCAAATCTCTTTGAAATTAGTCGTAACAATGAAGGTAATATTGAACTTATTAATTTTGATACTAAAACAACTAATAATTTATTAAAAGAAATAAATAAAAAAGCTTTAAAAAGACTTAGTGATATAGAAAAAGGTAAAGGTGAAGATTTGGAACTTTCTGATTCTTTAGAAGGAACTAGACTAACTTATTTAAAAGATGGTATTGTCTGTGATATACCTTTAGGTGTTCTATATCCGAATGCTTTAATTGTTAATTTAACAACGAGTATCCCTATTAGATTTTCTTTTATTGGAACTGTTAGTAGTAATTTAGTAACTAATGTTAAGGAATATGGATTTAATAGCGCTCTTATAGAAGTTTCAATAGAAGTAACTATTAAGGAAAAAATAACAATGCCACATTCTACTGAAAGTATTCCTATCACGACAACAATAAATCTTGCTACACAGATTATACAAGGAAGTGTGCCAGAATATTATAATGGTAGTTTTACTACCACTTCTCCTACTTTTGCTACCACTATTGATTAAGAGTGTGTTACAATATAATTGGTGATATAAATGTATAAGTTATTAGATACTTATTATAAATTAATAAAAGGGAAAGAAAATTTTGATTATGAGGCAACAAAAGAATTATTTACTGATTACTTTTTAGACTATGATTATGTATTTGGTGATTATTCATATGGAAAACTTCGTCTTAAAGGTTTTTATGATAGTGATAATAAAAAGGTGAGACAAATTAACGACATATGTATTTTGGATAGCTATATCGCTGAATATTGTGCTCCCGGGTCTAAAACCTTTTTATTAAAAAAATATGAAAAATAGCTTTTTTAACAAAAAAAAATTAAAAAGTATAAAAATAGTCTTTCTATTTCTTTTTTTTTATGTTAAAATTATTTATAGAATAGTAAAGGGAGGAAAAAGGATGGATGAAAAAAAGAAAACAACGCTATCAATTATAGGTGAGGATGGTTCTATTGATGAGGTAGAAGTTGTTATTGCGTTTGAATTTAAAGATACAAAGAAAGAATACGTTGTTTATACTAAAAATGAAAAAGATGAAAATGGAAATGTAACTGTTTATGTATCAAATGTTGATAGAAGTGGAGATACTCCAAAATTATATGGCATTGATGATGAAGATGAGTGGAATAGAGTTAAGGACGTATTAAGAAAACTTTCAAAAAAAGATTAAATATTAATGACTGTTAATAATTAGTTGGAGGGATTAACATGAGTATGAAAGAAAAACATGATAATGAAGAATTTAGAATCGTGAGTATGGATCTGGAAGCTATAAAAGGTGATGCTAACAAATTAAAACTATTAATAACTTCTTATGCTACTATAATGGAAGTTCAAGAAGCTTATATGCAAGAAGAAATAAATTCTAAAGAAGAAGAGGCAAGAAGAATAGAAGCTCAAATAGCAAGTGGCAACCTGACTGAAGAAGGACTTGCAACTAAAAAAGAAGAGTTAGTATCGCTTACTGATCAAATAAGAAGTATGAAAGAAGTTTATGAACAGTTTTCAGAGGCTCGTATAAGATTTATGAGTTTTGCCCATAAAGCTTTGAAATTACCAGAGGCTAATTTTAAACAGTTAGCAGTTGAAGGTTATACAATAATTTCTGGTGAAAAGATAGAATTATCTAGTCTTTCTAGTTCTTATGAAGAAGCAGAGAAAGCTTTGACTACTGAAGAAAATAAAGATTTATTTAGTAATATTAATAATGAAGATATTAAGCAAGAGGTTGAAAGAGTTATTAATGAAGAAGTGTATACTGATGATGAGACAGACAAAGAGATTCCGGTTAAAGATTATAATATTGATGAAGTAGATGCAGACAAGTTTGCTGAAAATATTTCAGAGTTAGCAGACTTTGTTAAAGAAGGTATTGATGATACCAATGAAGAAAAAGTTGATGAAATAGGAAATGATCTTTTCAATGAGTCACTTGTTGCATCTGAATCTAAAGAAGAAAATAATGTTCAAAATATAGAAATAGCGCCTACTACTGTAGAAATACCACCAATTTCTTTAGACACTGATACAACTTTAGGGGAATGGGCAACATCAGATACAGTAAAAGATGGTCAAGAACAAAAAAATATTGAAAGAAGTTATACAACTATAAGAAGAGCTCCAAAACCTGAAAAGCTAACTTCAGCAGATTATATTGAGTTTGATGAAGATAAATTTATACTTGATTATATAAGTCAATTAGAAAAAGATATTCAAGAAATAAAAAATGGTAGAGAAAGAACTAAAGAAGAAAAAGAACAAGCATTACAGGAAAAAACAGCGGCAGAAAAAGCAAGAGATGAAGCTAAGGCTAAAAGCGAAAAAACTAAAAATGAAGTAGAGACATTAAAACAATATATGCCAAGAATTAATGAGTTAAAGGAAGCAAAAAGAAAAGAGCAAGAAGCTTTAGATGCTGAAATGATAGAATTAACTAATATTAATTCAGAAAGAATTGCTATAGAAACAAAGACAGAGATATATAATGAAGAAACTAACGAATCTATAGAAGAATTAAAGAAAATGAAGGCTATGTTACAAGGTGAAGTTATAGACGAACCAGAAGAAGTTAAAACTTATTAATTTGAAAAGAAATGTACTTAGATAGTACGTTCTTTTTTTTATTTTATTTCATATACTTTATTGAGGTTTTAGATATGAAGAATACTCTTTTTTATTACTATCATATTACATCAGACAAAATAATAAAAAAAGATAATTATTATTACTTTTATCTTGATAATTACATTTATTATCTATATCAAGTAAATAGGCCATTAGAATATATTGATGAACTAATTATGCTTACTAGAGTACTAACTTATAGTAATTTTATGATGATTATCTTTAATATAAATAGGGAAGTTCTTAGTATAATAAACGGTCATTATTATATTCTTTTAAGAATAGTTAAAAATAATAAATTTAATATTAATGATATATATAATCCTATTTATTGCCCTAAAGAGGCTTCTAATTTGAAACTGCTAGATCATAGTCATTGGAATAATCTTTGGAGTAGTAAAATAGATTATTTTGAGTATCAAAAAGATTATATTAAAATGAAATATAGAACCCTTTATCAAACACTAGATTATTTTATAGGACTAGGAGAAACTGCTATAAGCTATTTTAATGCCACTAACAGCTATCTTTCTAAAGAATTTACTGATACTTTAGTAGTGTCTAGAAGAAGAGTAAATTTAGATGATTTAAGCTTCTATAATCCTTTAAACATAGTTATAGATAATAAAGCAAGAGATAGTGCTGAATATCTTAAATATCTCTTTATAACAGATAATTATACATATGACTTTTTAGATGACTTTTTAACTAATTTAAATTATAGTACTCATCAGTATGGATTGTTGATTTCAAGACTCCTTTTTCCAAGCCATTACTTTGATATATATGAAAAAATAATCAATGAAAGCCTTAAGGAAAAAGAAATAATAAAAGTATTAAATAGAACAGATGAATATGAAAAATTCTTAAAATACATCTATAATTTTATAAATAAAAAAAAGCCTATTCTAAAAATAGACTGGTTAGATTCTAATTAACATTTCTTACTTCTTTAACTTCTGGTACTTCATTCATAATCATCTGTTCAATTCCATCTTTTAAAGTAACATCTAAAAAAGCACATTCAGCACAAGCACCACCTAGTTTAACATAAACAATACCATCTTCAAATTTTATATATTCTAAAGCCCCACCATCACTAATTAAAAAAGGCTTTAACTCATCAATAATACTTTTAATTTTCTCTTCCACATTTTCCATTTTAATCACTTTTCCCTTTCAATATCATAATTATAGAGATATTTATGATTTTTGTAAAGGTTGTAAGGATAAACATTTTCTGCTATAATACACTAGAAGAGGGAAGTTTATGACAAAAGAATATAAAGAAGGTTCCGTTGTTCTTGGAACTGTTACAGGTATAAAAGATTATGGTATTTTTGTAAAACTGGATAGTAATCATAGTGGACTTGTTCATATATCAGAAATTGGTAATCATTACATAGAGGATTTAAATAAATATGTTACTCTTAATGAACTAATAAGAGTAAGAATAGTTGGCAAGAGTAGTGATAATATGTTTAAGTTAAGCATTAAAAATGTAGACTATAGAATTACTAAAAGGAATGGTAGTAGGATAAAAGAAACACCAAATGGATTCAAAAATTTAGCTTTACATCTTGATTATTGGATAAGAAAAGAGCTAGAAAAAGCAAAAAAGTAAAAAATATGCAAATAAATTGTTGACAATCATCAAATTAACTGGTATATTTAATCATGTCAAACGGTTTTGGGCGATTAGCTCAGTTGGTTAGAGCACTTGCCTTACAAGCAAGGGGTCATAGGTTCGAGTCCTATATCGCCCACCATTTATTATATGTTGCCGAAATAGCTCAATTGGTAGAGCAACTGATTTGTAATCAGTAGGTTACGGGTTCGATTCCTGTTTTCGGCACCATTTTATTATGTCGGAGAGATAGCGAAGTGGCTAAACGCGACAGACTGTAAATCTGTTCCTTCGGGTTCGATGGTTCGAATCCATCTCTCTCCACCATATTTTAGTTTTATTATTAATATTGCCTCGTAGCCAAGTGGTAAGGCATCAGACTTTGACTCTGACATGCGTTAGTTCGAATCTAACCGAGGCAACCATCTGATTTGTATTTGATCCGCTAGCTCAGTCGGTAGAGCATTTGACTTTTAATCAAAGGGTCATGAGTTCGAATCTCATGCGGATCACCATTTATTTGTGCCTGAGTGGCGGAATTGGTAGACGCACAGGACTTAAAATCCTGCGAGGGTTATACCTCGTGCCGGTTCAAGTCCGGCCTTAGGCACCACTATTTATTGTTTATGGAGGAATACCCAAGTCTGGTTGAAGGGACCGGTCTTGAAAACCGGGAGGTCGTGCAAACGGCGCAGGGGTTCGAATCCCTTTTCCTCCGCCATTTAGAATTTTATATCGCGGGGTGGAGCAGTTGGTAGCTCGTCGGGCTCATAACCCGAAGGTCGAAGGTTCAAGTCCTTTCCCCGCAACCATGGTTCCGTGGTGCAGCTGGTTAACACGTCTGCCTGTCACGCAGAAGATCGCGGGTTCGAGCCCCGTCGGAACCGCCATTTTTTTATTGGCTTCATAGCTCAGTCGGTAGAGCAAGGGACTGAAAATCCCTGTGTCGCTGGTTCGATTCCCGCTGGAGCCACCATGAAGAAATAATCCGAACCATGTTATAGGTTCGTTTTTTTATATAATGTTGTTATAATAAAGGACATTGGAGTGATATTATGTCAAAATTAAAAGAAATTAATGATTTAATTATGGAGAGTAAATTATCTGGAAAGATATCAACAAAAGAGATTAGTGATGGACACCATACATTTGGAGAATTATATCATCATAGAATAATTTTATTTTGCACATTATGTAATATATTTGCTGATGTATCTTGGAAAAGTAAAAAACACTTTGATAAGGAGAATGATCCAATGTTTAATGATAGTTTTATTGCAGGAATTAATACTCCTGATGGTATCGCCACATATCATATAAAATTAAAATATTGGGATATGTTTGATATTCCTGAAATAGATAGAGCTCCTAAATATGAACAATATGATTCGGATGATGTTATAGAAAGAGTATATTCGTTATCAAAAAGTAAAACCAATAATAGATAATTATGAAATGAATTAAAAAAATTTTTCTAGAAAAATTAGAAGAAGTAAAAAGCGAAAGAAAAAACACCAAAAATTGTGTTAAAAGTACGAACTTATAATATACTAATTATAAGTTGGACGCCTAGTACGTACAGCAAGAGGGAACATTCAGTTTTGACGAGTTGAATGCTCACTAAAATTTAATTTAGTTTGGCATCTAATCTCTAAAGGTATCAGTTTAAGTTTTTAAACTCGGACTAATAAGTTTGGGTTTTATTATACCTAAAAATATGTTACAATCTACTTGATGTAAAACATTTACATAAGTAATTGCTTCTTTAGAATTTACAATAGTGGTGGTAGAATGGATATTTATGATAAATATAAAAATAAAGAATTAATAGAAACTTTTGATGATAAATTTGATATAGAATTAAATAAATATAAAGTATATGATCAAGGTAACAGTCTAACTTGTTGGATATATGCTGCTTTCAATACTATAAAAAGAGATGTTGCAAAGTCTTTAAATTTAGATGAAGATAAACTTGATTTTTCAGTTAATTATATATCTTTCTATGATAGAATAGAAAAACTAAATAAAATATATGATGAAATAATAACTAAAGATTATGAATTATCAAACGTAAAATATCTATTATTTAATTATATCAATACATGTGGAGATTTTAATTCTTTCAAATATCTAGTTAATAAATATGGTATAGTATTTGATAATCAGATGCCAATGAATGATAATTGTTATAAACCTAAAGATATTGATAATTTATTAATTCAAAAGGTTATTTTTGATATAGATGAAATAATTAACAAAAAGAATAAAGGTTATAATTTATTAGACTTAAAGAAAAAATATATGACAGAAAACTATAAGATTTTAGAGCAAATTTATGGGAAACCACCAAAAGAGACTATTATTGACGATTTGCAACTTCCTGTAAAAAAGTTTTATGATAAATATGTAAAAAATATAGTTAGTAGCTATGTAAGTTTATGTTGCTTAGACAATTTAGAATATAATAAAAACTACAATATAAGTTTTTTAGATATGAAAATAGATGAAGAGCTATATCTAAATTTAGAATTAAATTCTATAAAACAATCCATAATAAAATCTTTAAAAGATAATAGACCAGTATGGTTTGGTTGTAGTTTTAGATATATGAGTGGTTCATATAAAAATAAAGATGGAATTTTGGCAGATAATTTGTATATGTTTGATAAAATAGGCATAAAGAAATTACCTAAAACTTTAGCAGAAAAATATAATGTTTTAGATTACAGTCATGCAATGATATTTACAGGCTATGATAATAAAAATGGAAATAGAAAATGGCAAGTTTGTAATACATTTGGAGAAGAAAATAATAGAAATGGCTATTTTCTAATGAGTGATGATTTCTTTAATTCCAGTGTATTTATGTTTGCTATCAACAAAAAATATTTACAGAAATAGTATAATAAAAATAATAAATGATATAAATTATATGGTAAATAGGATAATTATATGAGAAAAGATTTAAAATATAAAGAAATAGTAAAAAGATTAACACTTGAAAACTTTGATATCTTAAAGGAAGAATATAACCTTAATCATAATGTCATGTTAGGAGTATTAGATTATGGCTTACATGATAAAGATATTCTTGAAGACAAAAGAAAAATCCTAAATAAACTTAAATACAAATATCAGTTTTCTTTAGTCTTAAAAGATTCAAAATATGGAATAATGAGTGATACTCATATAGGAAATGTTAAAGATAGTCCATACTATATTAATAAAAGTTCCAGACTTTTAGAACAAATTGGCATAAAGAAAGTTTTTCATACAGGAGACATCTTAGATAGTTATGATGAAAGAGATACACTTACTAAAGATGAGTTAATAAACTTGCATTATAAACAGATTGTAAGATTTCATGATATTTGGCCAACTAATATTATAACTTATGCTATCTTAGGTAATCATGATACTAAGTTTAAAAGATTAGGTATTAATTTATATAAAGAGTTATCATCTGATACTTTTACTATTCTAGGTGCAGGAGGTGCTTATATTAAATGTTCTAGCTACAAACTATTCCTAGAGCATAATGTACCATCATCAGTCTTAGTACCACCTCACTATAATTATGATTTAATATTAAAAGGACATTCCCACTTCTTTAAGTTTAAAGAAAATAGAAATGTCTTTAGAGTAGCTAGTTGCAGTAATCTACAACCTAATAGTTATTCGCTTGGATTTTATGCACCAGGATTTGCAACCCTTTCTACAACAGATGGCCTAGTAATAGATGGCTATAATTTCATTAAAGATGAAACAGTCCACACTTTAACTCTCAAAATAAAAGACTAGAAATTCTAGTCATTTTTACATGTTGCACCTAAACTCTCATAGACGCTTTTAATATCATCAACACTAATTTTTCCATCTTTAATTAAAGTCCCATTAGCAGAATCAATTTCAAGTAATTTATCAGTATCAACTTTTGCATAATTGATATCAACAGTAGAAGTTAATTTATTATCAGCAATATCAACATTATACTCATAGTATTCTACACCTTTATAAGGACTATACAAAGATTCAATCTGGTTTTTGTAAGTGTTAAGTATATAAGTGTCATCAGTTTCAACTGTTTCAACAGTTTTAATCCTTGAAACATAATCTCCTTCATACTCAACATTATATTTTAAGCTAGTCTTAATTCCATTTTGATTCATTGTTCTTGTACAAGTCATAGATTCCATACTATTATTACCACAACCAGTAACTAGTAATAAAGAGCACACTCCTAAAACTACTTGCCAAATTCTAAATTTCTTTTTCATATGTTTCCTCCTATTACTAATTTATCACTTTTCTTAAAATTTTGCTACAACTTTCGACAAAATAGTGAAATATCTTTTGTTAATATAAAGACGGTGATAATAATGACAAAGAGTTTTTTTATAACAATGTTAGTGGCAATTTTAATAGGAGCAGTACTAGGTAATTTTTTATTTGAACAATACAAGCTAGAATCAGAAAGTGTTATTAAAGAAGTAAATAGTACTTATTTTTTAATGGAAGGATCATACAGTACAGAAGAACAAGCAAAAAAAGCCGTTTCTAATATAGATCCATATTTAATTGTAAAAGAAGATGCTAATTATATAGTTTATCTTGCCATAACATCATCTAATGATAATTTAGAGAAGTTAAAGAAAATGTATAAAGAAGAAGATATTAATGCTTCTATTAAAAAGATGAGTATTGAAAATGAAGAATTCCTAGCAACTCTTGAACAAATGGATGTTTTACTTAACAAAGCCAAATCAAATGATGAGATAACTTCTATTAATGAAGTAGTACTAGCTAACTATCAAGAATTTGTTTTAGAGTAAAATTTGTAAATTTGTATAAAATATAGATGAGGGGGTAAAAAATGAAAATTAAAGAAATACCAAAAAGTGAAAGACCTAGGGAAAAATTAATTAAAAAAGGTGCCAAAAGTTTATCGAGTAGTGAACTTTTAGCTATTATTCTAGGAGAAGGTGTAAGAAATGTTAATGCCAATGAACTTGCTTTTGAATTATTAAAGGAAGTTAGGAGTATGAAAAATTTTGTTAGTTTAGATTATCAAGAACTTACCAAAATAAAAGGAATAGGTCCGGTAAAAGCGACCAAAATACTTGCTATGGTAGAGCTTGGTAAAAGAATATTTTTAGAAGAAGAGAAAGAGCATATTAAATTAGATAAGTCTAAAGATATTTATAACTTTTGTAAATCATTTTTTTATGGTATAAAACAAGAATGTTTTTACTGTATTTATTTGGATAGTAAGAAAAAGGTACTTAACAGTAAATTACTATTTAAAGGTACTATGACTAAAAGTAATGTTCATCCAAGAGAAATATTTAAAGAGGCATATAAAGTTAATGCCAGTTATATAATATGTGTTCATAATCACCCATCAGGTAGTGTAGATCCTAGTTTTAAAGATATAGAATTTACTAATTATTTAATAGAACTAGGTAGGATTCACGGGGTATTAATATATGACCATTTAATTGTTAGTGAAGCTAAATATTATAGTTTTTTAGAAAATAGTTTGTTAGATTAATTGCAAAAATAAAGAGTTATTAGTATACTAAACTTTGAAAGGAATAGATACTATGTATAGAAAAAGTAAAAAAAGAAGAAAAATTATTATTATCATTATAGTTATAATCATAGCATTTTTTGTTTTATTTTACTCTCTATCATCTAATAGAAAACTAACAGCAGTAGAGTCATTCTTTAAGGATGCTGCCACTATTGTGATGAAAGGAGTAATGTTACCATTTACGTCTCTAAATGCTCAAAAAGATACTGATTTAACAGAAAGTTATGTAATCCAAAAGAATTTAAATGTTCATTTAGAAGAAGAAATAGAACAACTACGTGATGCTTTAGATTTAAATCAGACTTTAACTGGCTATGATGTAGTTAATGCAACTGTCATATCAAGAAATAGAAGTTATTGGTATCAGACTTTAACGATAGATAAAGGTAGTAAAGATGGCTTAAAGAAGAACATGGTCGCTATTACTAAAGATGGACTTATTGGTAAACTACAGAATGTTACTAATTATTCTAGTGAAGTAAAACTAATCACTGCCAATGATGTAAATAATAAAGTATCTGTTTCTATCGCTACGACAACAGGAGAGACTACTGCCATACTTAGTGGTTATGATAAAGAAAATAACTTAGTATTAATTAGTGGAGTAGATAGCAGGGTAGAAATTAACAAAGGTGATGTAGTAACAACTAGTGGACTAGGTGGAATGTTTCCAAGAGGAATATATATAGGAGAAGTAGAGACTATTACTAATGATAAGTATGGATTAAGTAAAACTTTAGGAGTAAAGACAAATCAAAACTTTAATAATATTCACTATGTTACTGTCCTTAAGGAGGAAAAACAGTAAAAAGTCCGGTTTTCTTGAAAAAAAGTCCGGTTTTCTTGAAAAAAAGTCCGGTTTTCAATTATAAATTATGTATTATAACTTGAGACAAACTTAAAAATTATAAATGTAATGAGAGAAAATATAAAGAAAGGAATATGATAATAAGCAGTTAATATTAATACACATTCTCTCTTGTAATTAACTAAGTATTATCATAAATGATAATGTGATATTTCAAATAATAATAGTTGTAATATCTTTCTTTTTAGATGGCATCCTAAGTAATTTTCTTCCCTATATGATGGGAGATTTATCTTTATTTACTCCATACTTTACTTTAATTAGTCTTGTTATAATTTATCCATTCTTTAAGAAAAAAGATAAAGATTATTATATTCTAGTAGGAATAACAGGATTTCTTTATGATTTATTCTATACAAATCTTTTATTTACCCATGCTATTTTCTTTTTATTAATAGGACTAATAGTAAGTTTTATCTATAAGAAAATGGAACTTAATCTTTTAACTAACTTATTTTTGACTATATTAGTAATAGTAATATATCAAACTATTTTCTCTCTTAGTCTATTTATCTTTAATGTAGTACCTGTTTCTATAGAAAGTACTCTTTATTTAATATACAATAGTCTAATACTAAATATTATCTATGGAGAAATACTATATTTAATTTGTAAATATATGCCACATAAAAGACATTTAAACTGATGTCTTTTTCTTATACTTAATACATATAATTAAGTGGTGATATAAATGGTAGAATCTAAATTTTATAAGAAGAAAGAACCACAACATAATAATAATTTAAAAAAGCATATAAGAAGTCTTATAACAAAAGTATTACTAACTATAATAGTAACTCTTATTCTTTTAATAGGATTTAAAACTAATCTAGAATTTAAAAGTAATTTTAATAAATATGTTTATAACACATCACTACCATTTACTGACTTTAAAACACTTTATGATAAATATTTCTTAGGTACAAAGAAAGAGTCTAATGAGACAAAAGAAGTTTTTAATGAAGACTTAGTTTATACTGATAAAAGTATGTATGAAGATGGTGTTAAATTAACAGTTGAATCTAATTATTTAGTGAAATCTTTAGATAGTGGTATCGTAGTTTTTATAGGAGATAAAGATAAATATGGTAAAACTGTTATTATACAGCAGATGAATGGAGTAGATGTTTTCTATGGTAATGTAACATCAAGTGTAAACATGTATGATTATGTAGAAAAAGGTTCTCTAATAGGAGAGACTATAGATACTAATCTATATCTAGCATTCCAAAAAGAGGGTAGTTTTGTCGACTATAAAGAATATATTAAGTAGAATTTCGATTCATCCAAGTTGTTATTTTCTAATAGTTCTATCTTTTTTATCAGGATATTTTAATTTAATATTTATAACTTCTATTCTTCTTTTAATTCATGAATGTGGGCACTTCTTTACCGCTTATTTCTTTAACTGGGAAGTAGATAAAATAGTTTTCTACCCTTATGGCGGAGTATCTAAGTTTAATCATGAAGTGAATTGTCCTTTAAAAGAAGAATTAATAGTTCTTTTAATGGGACCAGTTATGCAATTAGTATGTTATGTTTTTTTTATGAATATACCGTATTTTTATAATTATCAGGAGATAATTGCAAATATTAATTACAGTATTTTATTATTTAATCTTTTACCAATCTATCCTTTAGATGGAGGTAGAATAATGCAACTACTTATCTGTTATTTAACATCATACCAGTTAAGCTTTAAAATAATCTATTTTATATCATTCATCTTTCTTAGTCTTATTACCCTTATCTTTTTCTATCATCCTACCATAAATATCTTACTAATAATAATTCTCTTAGTAATAAAACTAATAAGTGAAAAAAGAAATACAAATTATTACTTAGAAAAGTTTATCTTAGAAAGATATTTACATAAATATAAATTTAAAAAGAGTAAGATAGTAAAGAGAACTAAAGACTTTAAAAGAGACTATCATCACTTGATTAAAATCAATGATAAATACTTTTTAGAAGAAGAGTACTTATTAAGAAAATATAAAGATAAATTATAGTGACATATTACTACTATAGATGTTATAATTAAAAAGACAAAACTAGTAAAGGAGAAACATATGGAACAAATAATAATTAATATAATGGAACAAGTTGGGTACTTAGGAGTATTCCTTCTAATTGCAATAGAAAATATTTTCCCACCAATACCATCAGAAGTAATATTAGTATTTGGTGGTTTTATGACTACTTATACATCACTTAATATACCTATAATGATACTAGCAGCGACATTAGGTTCCCTACTTGGAGCGATAGTACTTTATTATATTGGTAAAATCTTTAATAAAGAAAGATTAAAAAGAATAGTAAATGGTAAAATAGGTAAAGTATTAAGACTTAAAGCAAGTGATATAGAAAAAGCCGATAAATGGTTTGATACTAAAGGAAATAAAACAGTTTTCTTCTGTAGATTTATACCAATTGTAAGAAGTTTAATATCTATTCCTGCAGGTATGAGTGAGATGCCTATGCAAAAGTTTTTACTTTATACTATATCAGGTTCTCTAATCTGGAATACAGTTTTAATAATAGTAGGTAGTATAGTAGGGGATAAATGGGAAACAATAGTAGGTTACTTAGATAACTTCTCTAATATAATCTTAATAATATTAGTAATAATATTTGTAGTAGCACTTTACTACTGGTTTGTAATAAGAAAAAAGAAACAAAGTAAAAAGGCCTAGAAATCAAGTTCTAGGTCTTTTTGCATAAATTATAATTTTAAAGATAAAACCTTTCCAGTATTAACTTTAGTAGAAGTAGAAGCATCTATGATAGGCAAATAAACTTTTTGCGATTCTAAATCTTCTATCATTTGTTTTAAAGTTAATAACTGGCATCTTATATAAAGATTATTTTTATCATTATATTTCTGAAAATTACTAAATATATTATATTGTATTGCTAAAATGTCTTTTGAGGAAACTTTTAAAAATTTTTGATATTCATCATCATATTCACAATCTCTAAAAGGAAGTGGAGATTGCATAAGAAACATAGGATACATACCATATATCTTAGAATTTCTTGCTTTTACTGTTAATAATTTATTATTTATCATAAACATGGGCTTACTACTTAATTTATTATATATAGAGTTTGAGCAATTTACATTTCTTGATAAAGAAACATAAAACTTTCCATTATTACCATCGCCTGGTTTTCCTAATAATATAGGAGCTTTTATTCCTTCTTTTATCATACTAATAAATTCATCTTGATTATAATCAAAGGCATGATAATAAAAATCACTATCAAGTTTAATAGATTCATCCTCGATATAATGTATTATCTTTAAATAATCCATATTCTTTACCCCCCTAACATTTCATATTTCCACTAAGATACTAATTAATTTTTTTAAATAATCTTTTCGTATTTTCTGTAGTAATTTCTTCTATCTCTAAGTAACTAATATCTTTTATTAACGCCAACTTTTCTATAATATATTTAATATTGCTAGATTGATTAACTAAATTTCTAACAGGTTCTGGACTAATATAAGGACTATCAGTTTCTACCAAAAATAAATCATTAGGAACACTATTCGCTACTTCAATAGATTTTTTAGCATTCTTATAAGTAATCCTTCCTGCAAAAGAGATATAGTAATTGTTTCTAATCAAATAATTTAAATCATCCATATCAGGTTGAAAACAGTGAAAAACACATCCTTCTTTAGGCTTAATATATCTTTCAAATATTTCTATTACTAATTTATTACTATTATTAGCATGAATTATAACTGGAAGATTAAGAGAGTTAGCAATAGATATTTGTTCTATTAAATATTTTTTCTGTAACTCTATATTATCTTTAGTAGTATCTAAACCAATCTCTCCAATCGCTACAACTTTCTCATTAAGAGCAATGTCATATAAATCGTCAATACTTTGATTTTCTACATATAAAGGATGAATACCAATAGCAGAGTAGAATTTTGCATTAGAGTTAGAAATAATTATGGATTCTTTTGCAGTTTCACTATTTAGAGAAACATTAATAACACTTTCTAGATTATGGTTATTATTTATATCAAGTATTTCTTTTTCTATATCTTTAGAAACTATACTATTAATATGCATATGAGAATCTATTGCCATAGTATTTCCTTCTTTCTAAAATTATTTAAACATAAACTAATTATAAAAACAAGAATTACTATGTAATAATAAGTATATATTTTAGAGATTTGATACTTTAAAAACTGAAACAAAAAAGTTTGCTCTAGAAACAGCAGTACTACCAGTATATAAAAATTGAACAGTACTATTAGTAGACGCTTGAATTAATGTTCCATCTTGTATTGTAATATCACTATTTACACTATTAGTATTATTAGTAGGTGCTAAACGATCTTGAGGAACTCCATTAATAATAGGAATTATAGATCCATTTTGATTAACACCAAATCTTCCTGTTAAACTAAAAGAAACATAATAAGTACCGGGACTTGGTAAAGTAATAGTAGTATTATTTACAGTAATATTAGGTGTTCCTCCACTAAATTGTAAAGCTAGTGGAATTACACTACCAGAACTAATATCCGTTGCTTGATTTACAACTAGAGCATAATTATTATCTAGCTCAGGACCAGTAGGACCGGTAGGACCCATTATCCCTGTAGGACCTGTTTCTCCAGTAGGACCAGTAACACCTGTAGGTCCAGTTGGTCCTGTTATACCACTTGCACCCGTTGGCCCAGTAGGACCTGTCGCACCAGTTACTCCCATAGGTCCAGTTGGACCAGTAGGACCTGTCGCACCAGTTACTCCCATAGGTCCAGTTGGACCAGTAGGGCCTAAAATAAAACATCCATTATGATAAAAGTTTTCCATTATCTCACCACCTAATATAAAATATGAAATAACTTCCATTTATGACAAAAAAAGCTAGGACAGCCTAACTTAATTTTTATGTATAATAAAACCTCTGATAAACAGAGGATAAATTCTAAATGGTGGAGAATAGGGGGATCGAACCCCTGACCTTCACGGTGCAAACGTGACGCTCTCCCAGCTGAGCTAATTCCCCGTTCTTTAAGAACAAATCGATTATATCACAGTAAAAAAACGCTTGTCAATATTTATTTGTAAAAAAATGCTATTATTAAGCGTGAAAATATAGATTTGTACTCTTTGACATAATAATAAGACAATGATAAAATTTAGTTACTATGTATAAGTACTAGAATTATTGGAAAATAGTGTAGAGAGGATGTGTAATATTAATGGAGACATTTAAATTGTTTGAATATAATGATGAATTAATTAAGAAAAGTTTAGAGTTATGGGAATTTGATATTCAAAATATACCATTAGAATTAATTCAACATGTACCAATGCACGGTTTTAAAGTTGCTACTTCATCTAAACCATTACTATATGTAGATAATTTACAATGTTGCGTATCTGTTTGGGCTTTAGCACCTAACTTTGCCTTCGCTTCCCATATTAATCCATCAGTAATTAGAAATGATGATTTCTATGTTGATAGTGAAGATAATCCAATAAAATTAAAAAGAACAGATGATTTATACAATACTATTATGAATAGTGACTTAAATAAAGATGATTCTATTAAAATTGGTTTAACATTTGGAGTTACTCCTTTACCTAAAGACAATCCAAATATTCGTCTTATTTATGAAGCTATAGAAGAATTGATTATAAAGTTAAAAGAACAAGGCTTAACAGCACATTTTGTTGAAAGAAATTATGAAATGAATTTTATTTTAGATTCTAGAAATGGTAAAGTGATAGTACCAGAAGAAGAACTAGAGACAAAAAAAGTTCTGTAGTTTATTTAGTTACAAATTTGACAAAATAAGAAAATTATAGTATAATATAGGCACTTTTAAAGAGTGGGGGTAAATATGAAAAATTTAAAAGTAAAAAAGAATATTAAAGCTTTAGCAGTATCAAGTTCATTAGCTTTATTATCGCTAGTAGGGTGTAGTAAATATGGTAATGCTTGTACAGTTAGAGAGTATATGCAATCTGTTGATGAGTTCAATTTAATTAATTCTGATAATGGGGAGAATTATAAAATAATTGAAACAGAAAATGAACAAGGTGAGACAAATATTAATTTTGTTCAAGTATTAAGTGGAGCGCAATTAACAGATACTTATATTGATGATTGGGTTTTTGAAGATTCAAAAGAATATACAAAATATGGTAATGCTTCTTCATCGCTTTATTATATCAATGTTTTTGATGGAGAACTTGTTTCAGTGAAAGATATAGATTATATTGATAAAGATGAATATGTAATTTCATATTTTGTCTCTAATATTAATTATGAAAATAGTGTTTACAGCTATGCTTCTTCATATCTTGGTTCTAAAGATACATACACACGTGAAGATATGATTAATTTAGTCGAACTTATAAAAGAAGATAAAGCTAAAGAGAAAACTGATAAAACATTAAGTCTTAAATAATAATAGAATAAACTCGGTGTTAAGTTGCTGAGCTTTTTTAATCTAGTAAATGAGAAAAATATATGTTATTATTGTACCAAGGAGTGAAGTAAATGAAAGTTTTATTATATGCAGAAGGACTAAAAGTAATAGGAGTAAGTGGACTAGGTAAAGCGATACAGCATCAAATGAAGGCTTTAGAATTAGAAAATATTACTTATACTAATGATATAAAAGATACTTATGATATCGCTCATATCAATACATATTTTTTTAAATCTTATTTTCTTGCTAGAAAACTAAAAAAGAAAGGTATAAAAATAGTTTATCATGCTCATTCGACAGAAGAAGATTATCGTGATGGTTTTATCTTCGGACATCTAACAAGTAAATTATTTAAATGGTGGATTATTAAATGTTATCGCTATGGAGATATTATTGTAACACCTACAGAATATTCTAAAAATATCTTAGAACATTATAAAGGACTAGAAGATAAGAAAATAGTCGCTATATCTAATGGACTAGAGTTAGATTTCTTTAAGCCCGATAAATCTTATAAAGACTCTTTTCGTAAAAGATATGGTTATAAAAAAGATGATAAAGTAATTGTTGGAATTGGAATATATAGTAGAAGAAAAGGAATAGTTGACTTTGTAGAACTTGCTAGACGTTTACCTATGTATCAATTTATTTGGTTTGGTTCTAGTCCAATAAGTGCAGCGACTAGTGATGTTAAGAAAGCATTAAAAGATGCAAAAGACTTACCTAATATTAAATTCCCAGGACACGTTCCTCAAGAAATGATAAGAGAAGCTTTAGGAGGTTGTGACTTATACTTGTTCCCAACTTTTGAAGAAACAGAAGGTATTCCAATCATAGAAGCATGTGCCATGGAGACTAATACAATAATAAGAGATATACCAATATTTAATTATCTAACAGATGGAGTTAATGTTTATAAAGCAAAAGATGTTATGGAATTTGAAAAGAAGATAAAGATGTTTTTTAATGGAGAGTTAAAAAGTGTAAGTAAAGGAGCTAGAAAAATAGCAGAATCTTGTGATATTAAAACAGTAGGAAAACAGTTAAAAGAAGTATACGAAGAAGTACTTCGTAATGGGAAAAACAAATGAAAAAAGTAGTTATTTCTGGAAGTGCTAAACTTCAAGATAGTATAAACTATTGGATAAAATATTTTGAAAATAAAAACTATAATATATTAGACTATCCTAGACCAATAGAAAAAGAAAAATTTATGGAACTATATCCTAAAATACATAAAGATTTTTTTGAAAATATAACAGAGACAGATATATTATTTGTTATGAATGAAACTAAAGATGAAATAGAAGGTTATATAGGGGCAGAAACTTTTGCTGAATTAACTTTCGCTTTAATGCAAAATTTAGTTTATAATAAAAATATTCAAATAGTAATATTAAGAATGCCAAGTGTTAACGTACAAAGTTATGAAGAAATTAATTTATGGTTAAAACTTGGCTGGATAAAGTTATATGATAAAAATATATAATAAGATAATAAAAAAGTCAGGTTTATAATCACCTGATTTTTTTAAACATTATATTCTCTTTCTTTTTCATTACTTATATTTAAAACAATACCAACTAAAATTAAATATGATAATAAACTACTACCACCATAACTAATAAATGGTAAAGTAATTCCTGTAATAGGTAAGAGTCCTAAAGTCATACCAATATTTTGTACTTGTTGAAATACAAGCATACCAATAATACCTGCTAAAACAAATTTATCACGTGATGCTATTTTCTTAGTAGCCATATTAATTAATCTTGTATCAAAGAAAATAATTATTGCAATTAAAACTATCGCTCCAAGTAATCCAAAGTTAGAAGCATAAACAGCAAAGATAAAGTCAGTTCCAGACTCTGGGAAATATATTGGAGTCTGATTAAATCCATGTCCAAATACTCCTGCAGAACCAATCGCTGCTAAAGCATTTTCTAACTGTAATCCACTACCATTTTGCCAATCTAAAATCCTATCAAATCTATAATACAAATCAGTACCAAAGATATTTACAAATAAGTCTTCATTTAAGAAATAACATCCTAATACTAAACTAAGCATTACAGCAATTATAATTCCTAAAATAACAAACCATCTAAGTCTAATTCCTGATGTAAACATCATACATAAATAAATTATAAAATAAATCATAACAGAACCAGTATCAGGCTCTAAAAAGGTTAAAACACTAGGAATTAATACGACTATTAAAGTCTTTAAAATAAATATAAACTCTTCTTTAATACTAGGATGATCGGTCGTCTCTCTAAAATTAGATATCATAACAGCAAGTACTAACATAATAAAAATCTTCATAAACTCACTAGGTTGAAAACTACCTATATAAGGAATAACAAACCAACACTTACTATTATTAATCTCTGGAGCAAAGAGTAGTAGTGATAGTAATAAGATATTTCCTATAATATAGAAAAGCCAAGCATTCCTATACAAATAATCATTTTTAAGCTTAAAAAGAATTACAATTATAATAACTCCTACTAAATACCATATCGCTTGTTTTAAAGCTAAATTCCCATTATCAGGAGAAAGATAAGTCATCGCACTATATATAGTAGTAATACTTATAACAAAAAACAAAACAATAGGTATAACAATAGTTAAATCAATTTTTTGTCTTCTCTTCAAAACACCACGTCCTTTCATATCAAGTCATTACTATTATATCAAAAAAAAGTACATTTTATTATATAAAATACATAAAATGTAATAGGAGGGAAAACTATGAAACAATTACCACCCATTTTTAAAGTGAGTAATAATATAAGAGATACTAATCAAAAATATTTCTATGATAAAGGAAATAATAAAATAAAACCTAACGAAGTTAAAAAAAATATTGATAATAACTTATCAATAGAAGAAAAAATAAATAAAATTTTTAGAACTAAAGGTTATGCTTTTAATATCCCAGTAGAAATTACTTTCTCTAATAAAACAGTTAATACCTATCTTGCCTTAAAGAAAAACGATTCTATCATAACATTAGATAATGAAGTAATTCCCATATCAACAATTACTAGATTAGAAATAAAAAGCCCATCGGATTAAAGATGGACTTTATTTTTTATACACCACTAACTAAGACATCAGGTAAACATTTAATAGCAGAAACACAATCTAGATTAATAGTAAAGAATGTACTAGTTAAAACATAAGGCTCACTACCACTATCATCTGGATTAGATGCTAAAACTCTACAAGTACAGCAATTGTCTTCTAAATTTTCTAATCTAAAAACAGAAGATGTTCCACTAACTGTTCCAAGATTGTAAGGAAAACTCCAACGACATCCTGTAGTACAGTTATATAAATTTATTGGTCTTGTGTTATAGCATACTAAATTAGGAGTAGGGCCTAAATACGGCTTATCACATCCTAGAGTTTCACAGTCATCATCTTTAGTATTTTGTAAGCAAAGAATAGTCTCTAAGATAGAAGTTAAGCAACTTTTATCATCACACATAAATTATCCTCCTTTTATAAATTATCAATAATAATATCATCTAAACAACTAATAGCACAGATACAATCTAAATTAATAGTTATAAACTCATTTGTAGACAGATATGCTCTATTAGAATCACTAGTATCAGGATTAGGTCTTAATATACGACATTTAACGCAGCAACCATCAACAGATTCCACTCTAAAAACAGATGAAGTATTAGTATTACCATCTATTGTATAGGTAGTACTAAAGATATTGCCAAGTCTTGTGTAGAAAGTAACGGGTCTTGTATTAAAACAAATGATATTAGGACTACTTCCTAAATAAGGTCTAGTACAGGATTCATCAAAACAATCATTTCCTCCAGCATTTCTTTGCAATATATCAATAACCTTTAATAGTTTACCTAAACAACAAGTATCTTTATTATTCACTGTTTACACCACCTCTTATCTATTATCTAATATAGGTTATGATACTAATATATTTTTGTGTAGTTAATAACCTATAACTTCTATTATTAGTTTATGAGACTTACTCTTTATAATTTACACTTTTATTTTTTTTACTTATAGAGTATAATTATTTATAGGTGATAAAGATGAGTTTATTAGATATACAGTACCTTATAATTATTGCAGTCGTATTAATTATTTTATTAGCAGTGCTTAAAGCAAACAAAAAAGATGCGAATATTGATTTAAATAAACTAGTGGAGTATCTCGGTGGAAAAGATAATATTATCAGCACAGAATCTAAATTGTCTAGATTTATTGTAACTTTAAAAGACACATCTAAAGTTGATAAAGAATCTATTCAAAAGTTAGGTGCTAAAGGTATAGTTGAGATTAATAATCAATTAAAGATTATCTTAGGACCTGAATCTAAGCAATTAAAAAAATATATTGATGAACTAAAATAGAGTATAGCTCTATTTTTTCTTTTTAATATCATTTTTCGACAAATTTCTACAAAACTATAACATATACTTATTTTAGAAAGAGGGAGAAATATGTCGTATATTGAGATTATAGTTGAAACTACACTTTTATTACTTTGTCCATTATCATTACATTTGTTATATACAATATATAAGAAAAATTTATCTTGTGATGAAAAAGATATAGGATTTGAAGTAGCTATTATTTCCTCTCTTTATTTTGTTTTAAGATTTGGAATTTGTTGTTATAATGATCATCCTATTATTTTGTTTGATATTCCATTACTTATATGTTATTATAAACGAAAAATATTATTATCAATTTTTATATCTTTAATTTTAATTGTTTATGAAACACTATTTCTTGGTATAAATCCTTTATTTCTAGCTTTAGAATATAGTAGTTATTTAATAGTATATTCTTTATTTGTAAAAAAGAAAATTAAACCTGTTATTGTTGTTAATTATTTTATTGTTATTAAAAGTTTTATGTTATCTCTTGCAGTATTTTGGTTTATTAGTCCTGAAAAGACTTATACATCCAACTTATTTTATATCTTTACAATTATAATAACTCTTTACTTTGTAACTAATATAATCATATCTATCTTTGCCAAAGGAGAAAAAGTAGTAGAGTTACATAGTGATTTAGAAAATATTGAAAAAGAAAAAGAGTTAAGACGTTCCTTATTTAAGGTAACTCATGAAATAAAGAATCCTATCGCCGTTTGTAAAGGTTACTTAGATATGATAGATATTAATGATAAGAAAAAAGTAAGGAAATATGTTCCTATTATTAAAGACGAAATAACAAGAACTTTAATTTTAATGGATGATTTTCTAGATTATACGAAAATAAAAATAGAAAAAGAAGAAATGGATATTGTTATGTTACTAGAAGATTTAGAGGACTATTTAGAAGATTTGTTTAAGAAAAATGGGATAAAGTCTGAGTTTAATTTACCAGATCAGGATATTTATATAGAAGCAGATTATAATAGGTTAAAACAAGTCTTTATTAATCTTTTAAAAAATGCCGTAGAAGCGAAAGATGATAGTAAAGATGTAAAAAAAATAAGAATAAGTTTAGAAAGTGATAATACGTTTATGAAAATAATAATTGAAGATAATGGTGTTGGTATGGATAATGATGTTCTAAATAAAGTTAGTGATATGTTTTTTACAACTAAAAAGAAAGGTAGTGGACTAGGTGTTAGTTTATCTAAAGAGATAATAGAACAGCATGAAGGAAACATTGTGTATAATTCAGTAAAAGGAGAAGGAACAAGAGTAATAGTTACTTTACCTAAAGGGGAGTTTGTGGCATAATATTATTGAAGTGATAGTATGTGGAATATAGAAGATATAAGAAAAAGTTTGTCAAATTATAGATATAATCATTCTTTAAGGGTTATGGAAGAAGCGGTGTCTCTTGCTAAACACTATCATGCAGATATTTAAAAATGTAGAGTTTGTGGACTAACTCATGATATGTGTAAAGAGTATACAAGAAAATAAAATGAGAAAATCATTGAAGAATATAATCTACCTAAAGAATTGTTAAATAATGAAAATAAAGGTCTTGCTCATGGTTTTATCGATTCAATCATCGCTAAATAAAAATATTACTTTACTAATGATATGGTTTTAGCGTTTAGATATCATTCAACTGGTTATCCTAATATGGATTTACTAGCAAAGATTATTTATTTAGCAGATAAGATAGAAAGAGGGAAAGATTATCCTCTAATTGAAGAAGAAAGACTTCTTGCATATCACAATATAGATAAAGCCATTATTTTATGTTTGAATAACCAAATAAAACATTAAAAAGAAAAAACAAAGTAATAAATGAAATGGGGTATAAAACATTAAATTTTTTAGAGGAGAGTACAATTAATTGAAATATTTCTAAAATAATGCTACAATTTATTTAACTTGAAAGAGAGTGTGTTTGTTATGAATGAAAATAAAGGTAAAGAAGTAATTAGTAATAGTATTGATAATAATCAACCACAAAATTCTAAACCCGTAAAAGATAATAAAGAAATGAAAAAGAAATTAATGAGAATGATGTTAATAATAGTAGGAATTTTGGTAGTGTTTTTAATCATCATCTTAATATTTTCTTTATTAGGTAGTGGTAATAAGAGTTATGAAGAAATAGAACAAGATTTAAAAAATGCAGCAATAGAGTATTATGAAGTTCAAAGTGGTCTTTTACCACAAGAAGAAGGAGAGACTGTTACTGTTAGAGCAAGTACTCTAGCAGATGCAGAACTTATGAAACCATTAAGTGAATTAAGAGAAGGAGAAAACTGTAGTGGTAGAGTAGAAGTTACTAAAGTAGGAGATAATATAATATACACTCCATATCTAGAGTGTGGTGATAAATATACTACTAAAGAATTGTATAAAGCTGTTTTAGAACAAAAAATAGTAACATCAGGAAATGGTTTATATGATTTAAATGGTGAAAAAGTATATAGAGGTGATGATGTTAATAACTATGTTAGTCTAGATAATGATATATATAGAATTGTTAAAGTAACATCTGATAATAAACTATTATTGATATTAAATGAAGTAGATTCTACAATGTCATCTTATTATGATGATAGATATAATCCTGCGAAAAAATTTAATAGTGGTTTTAATGATTATCGTATTAGTAGAGTTAATGATTATTTAGATGATCTATATAATGGAAAGAAAGATATAAAGATATTAAGTAAAAATGACAAAGAAAAATTAGTAAGTTTTAATTTATGTATAGGTAAAAGAAATGAAACTGAAACTAATAATACAAATGCTATTGAATGTAGTGATGTATTAGAAAATCAAATGATAGGATTATTAACAGTAAGTGATTATATGAATGCATCATTAGATACAAATTGTAAAGCAACTACTGATAAGAGTTGTCAAAATTATAATTATTTAAGATTAAAAGAAACAGAGTGGTGGCTCTTAACAGGCAATGCAGCAAATGATTATGAAGCTTATGTTGTTAAAAGTAATGGATATATTGATATAAATACTACTTCTGGTTATAAAAAGATAAGACCAACTATTATGCTTAATAATAATGTTATGATCAAATCAGGTAATGGAAGTGCATCTAATCCATTTATATTAAAATAATAAAAGTACTAGGGAAATATTTAAGTTTCTCTAGTTTTTTTAAATAATGATTGACAAATTTTCTTCTTATTAATATAATGTTAATAACAGATGAAATAATCTGTAAAAAAATATACTTTGATATTAACAAAACATTAATAAGAGGGAGTGGAGTTTTATGAGTAATTTAAAATTAATAGTTTTAGAAAACATTAAAGAATTAGGTAAGGAAATAAATGAGGATCTAAAGAAGATTAGAAAAGATGATTCTAATTATATGATAACTGTTAAAGAAGACATATTTTCTAATGGAGAAGGTAAAGTGAAAATAGAAGATACTGTTAGAGATAAAGATATTTATATTATTTCTGATGTAGGTAATTATGATATTACTTATAATATGCGAGGGATTGTTCATCATATGGGACCTGATGAACATTTCGGGAATATAAAAAGAACAATCCTTGCTTTATCAGGGTATCAAGAAAAAATAACTTTAATTATGCCTTTACTATATCAGGCAAGACAACATAAAAGAAAAGGAAGGGAGTCACTTGACTGTGCCCTTGCTCTACAAGAGTTAGAACATCTAGGAGTTAACCATATTATTACTTTTGATGCTCATGATCCTAATGTTTCTAATGCTATTCCAAATCTTCCCTTTGAAAATTTTTATCCTACTAATACTATTCTAGAAGATTTACTAACTAAAGAAGAGTTAAAAGATATTTTGGTAATAAGCCCAGATATGGGAGCGATGGAACGAGCAAGATATTATGCAGAAATTTTAGACAGTGATGTAGGGATTTTCTATAAAAGGCGTGACTTATCTCGTGTAGTTAATGGTAAAAATCCTATAGTTGAACATACTTATATGGGTTCTAGTGTTAAAGATAGAGATGTTTTAGTAGTAGATGATATGATTGCATCCGGTTCATCTATGTTAGAAGTAGGTAAAATGCTAAAAGAACAAGGTGCTAGAAAAGTATATTTTATTGCCACATTCTCATTATTTACAGAAGGAATAGATGCTTTTGATAAAGCATATCTAGATAACATTTTTGATAAACTTTATACTACTAATCTTTCTTATATACCAAAAGAATTTAAAGAAAAGCCTTGGTTTCATACTGTAGATTGTTCAATGAATATTGCCCTTATAATTAATGCTCTTCATAATAAAGAGTCACTAACTCCATTATTAAATGGTAAAGAGAAAATATTAAAATTAAGAGAGGAGAAAAACTCATGAAAATAGGTATTTTTGGAGGTAGTTTTAATCCTCCCCATAAAATGCATAAGAAAATAGCTTTCGATCTTATAACAAGACATTATGTAGATAAGGTTATCTTTGTACCAACAGGAAATAAATATAAATATAAAAATAATCTTTTAAATAATAAAGCAAGATTAGAGATGTTAAAGTTAATGTGTGAAGATAATAAAAATTTAGAAGTTAGTGATTATGAATTAAAAGACCATGTTGTTTATACCTATGAGACTCTAGATTATTTTAAAGATAAATATAAAGATGATGAGATATACTTTATCTGCGGTACTGATAATTTTAGTTATGTAGATAAATGGGAAAGAGGCATGTATGTTTTATCTAATAATAAATTATTAGTCGTTAAAAGAAATACTTATGATATAACTCCTTTATTAGAAAAATATAAAAACTATAAAGATAATATTATTGTTACAGATATAGAAGAAAATGAAATATCTTCTACTAAAATTAGAGAAATGATATATAATAATAAAAGAGTGGAAAATTATTTAGATAAAAGTGTTTATTTATATATTAGAGATAATAATTTATATAAGGGAGGAATTTAGATGGACTTTAAAGAAATAATACATATTTTACAATTAGGTCAAAAAACTATTGCCACAATGGAGTCTTGTACTGGTGGAGGAGTAGTTAATGCTATTACTAATTGTGAAGGTGCTAGTGAAATATTAAAATTTAGTGCGGTAACTTATTCTAATGAATATAAGGTTAAAATGGGTGTGCCTAAAGAAGTTATTGATAAATATACTGTCTATAGTATGGAAACGGCAATAGAGATGAGTAAAGCGATTAGTTCTTTTGCAGATAGTAATTATGGTATAGGAATAACAGGTAAACTTAATAGAAGTGACCCTAATAATCCAACAGGGGATGATAATATCGTTTATATTTGTATTTATGATAGAGATAATAATAAATTTTATAAAGAAAAGATGACTGTTAATAAAGAAAATCGTGCTTTAAATAAAGAACATATTATAGATAAGATTATAACAATGTTACTAGATATAATTAAGTAACATTTTTCTTAAAAGTATGTTATAATCAATTTATGAAAAAGAGGTGTAGCATGGAAAAATTTTATAAGAGTGAAGAAGAGTTTTTAAAAGATTATAATGCAAAAGACTTTGATCAGTTATCGATGACTGCAGATATTCTACTTATTAGTGTTTCTAGTGAAGAAGTAAATAACTATCGTAAAAATAGTAAGAAGATGATGAGTATTCTTTTAGTAAAAAGAGATGATTATCCTTTTAAAGATAAATGGTGTCTACCAGGAGGTTTTTTAGACCCTAATAGGGAAACTTTAGAAGAGTGTGCTAAAAGAGTATTAAAAAGAGAAACTAATTTATCTAATATCTATTTAGAACAACTATATACATATGATGCTTTAGATAGAGATCCAAGAACAAGAGTAGTATCAACAACGTTTATCGCTTTAGTAGATAAGAATAGATTAACAGAAATGATTAATCCTAATGCTTGTTGGTTTGATATTATGTTAATAGAAGAAAAAGATAATATAGTAGATGTTTCTTTAACTAATGGAGTAGAAAATATTAATCTATCAATAAAAAAGACTTTAAGAGAAGAGACTACTGATAGATATAGTTTTAAAACAAGAAAAAATGTTTTAGCCTTTGATCATGATTTAGTAGTATTAGCAGGATTAGAGCGTTTAAAAAATAAATTAAATTATACTGATATTGTCTTTAATATGATGCCTGAATACTTTACTTTAGGAGAGTTACAACAAGTTTATGAAGTAATACTTAATAAGAAATTATTAGATCCTGCTTTTAGAAGAATTATTAAAGATAAAGTAGTTAAAACTTATAAAATGAGAACTGGAGAAGGACATAGACCATCAGTATTATTTAAGTATAGAAAGAAAAATGATTAAGATAAATAGAATAAAGTTATTTGTTAATGATAACTTAAAGTCGAGAAAAATTGCCGATCTTGTTAAATCTAAATTAAAAGATAATGACTTTAAAATAGTTACTAAAAACTATGATCTTGCCATTGCTATAGGTGGAGATGGAGCCTTTTTAAGAATGGTTAAAGAGAGTAACTTTGATAGTAAATGTTATTACATTGGAATAAATACGGGGACACTTGGCTTTGCGATGGGATTAGGTTTTGATGAGATAGATACTTTTATTAAGAAATTAACTATAGGAGAGTTAAAGTGTGATAAAATTGGGATAGGAGAAATAGAAGTAGAAACTAAAGATGATACTTTTAAACACTTTACTTTAAATGAGATAGTTTTAAGAGAACAAGAACTTAATACAGCTAAATTTAGAGTCTTAATAAATTATGAATTATTAGAAAACTATGTAGGAGATGGACTGTTAATATCAACATCATTTGGTTCTACTGCTTATAATCTTAGTTTTGGTGGTTCTATTGTCTATAATACTTTCCATACTCTCCAACTTACACCTATCGCTCCACTAAACTCAAAAAGTTATAGAAGTCTTTTAAATTCTTTAATAGTACCTTCTGATAAGATAATATCTATAAAACCAGAAGTAGTTAGTAAAAATGTTCTTATTAGTATAGATGGAGATAATTATAGATATAATGATGTAATAAGAGTAGATACTTATATAAGGGATAAAGAAATTAAAGTGCTTAAAATGAATGATTATGATATGATTAAAAAGATTAATGAGAAGTTTTTAAAATAATTATATTAAAGATATTTATATATCTTGACAATATAATTGTTTTTTTTAGTTTGTTTAACTTTACCAATATACTTAAACTTACCATACTTTCTAATACTAAAGATATCTTCTTCTTTTAAGAGATATGAGGGATTAGTTAATACTTCATAGTTTAAAATAATTTCTTTATTCTTAAATTTATCTTTTACTTTACCTCTAGAAGTGTTAGTAATATTAGATACAATACTATCTATTCTTTCACTTTTAATAATTAGTTCTAGTTCTTGATATTTTCTCTTATAATCTTTTAGACTATCAATATCTATTTCTTCTAGTTTAATATAGTTGTTCTTAATCTTATTGAAGTTAGTTAAAAAATAATCTTTCATAGACTCTAATAAATAAAAATAATAGTTATTATCATCTATTATAATATCTCCAAATACACATTTTTCTATATTTAAGGAAAAGATACTACCTAATATATCTTGATGTCTAAAAACTTCTTTAGTTATTATTTTAAATAATACTACTTTAGGTAGTGTATCTTTATATAATATCACTTTTTCAGCTTCTTCAAATGGTTTAAATATATTAAATTCATATTTTTTGAAATGTTTACTTACTTCTTTAATTTCATTAGGTTCCAAAAAGAAAGTAGATTCACCTCTATTTAATCTGTCAATATTTTTCTTAATGTTATACATAATTATCACGCTTTTTTATTAATATTTTTTCTTTTTCTTTATTTATATAATTTATAAGAGTTTTTCCATCCTTTATTTCTTCTATAGGAAAAATAGAGTTATCATCTAAAACTTTATTACCTTCTATGGTAGAATATTCTAAAAATATAGGAGTTAATCTATTTATAGCATTTATTTGAGTAGTAGTTAATCTTTTAGGAAATGTAATAAAAGCATTATCTACATATTCACTACTTGGAGTAATATTAACAAATGTTGCTATACCTATTTTGGCAAGGGCCCAAGAAATATCAAAAATATCTCCTTTAATTAGTTTTTTCTCTAATCTTTTAAGAAGATTTTTTTCTTTTAAAAATGGTTTTATAAGTTTTGGATGCTCAAAATTAAGGGTTGGATGGGGCAAGATAGTTGTATCTATATCATCGATGGATGTTCTATAAAACAAAATAATTCTTATCTCACTATAATTATTTAATTTTTCTTTATATATCTCAATTGTATTAAACATAGTGTTCCTTCTTTCTTGGTGCAAATTATTTTATCACATATTTCATTTTTTGTTAAATTATTGTACAATAAAGTTGTAAAGGTAGTGATAACATGTATGATGTAATAGTAGTAGGAGCAGGTCCTGCAGGACTTTTCGCTTCTTTAAATCTTGCTCGTAATAGTAAGTTAAAAGTATTACTTGTAGATGAAGGTAAATTTAGTGAAAAAAGAGTTTGTTCGATGAATGTTAAAGGAACAGCATGTGTTAACTGTAATCCTTGTAATATTTTATCAGGCTATGATGGAGTGGGTACTTTTTCTGATGGTAAACTTAATTTTATTCCTAAGTTAGGTAAAACAGATTTATTCAAGTATATGGAGAAAAGTGAAGCTTATAAACTTATCGATGAAGTAGAGTCTATCTTTAATGAGTTAATTGCATCTAAAGATATAATAGAAAGGAATAAATGATGAAGAAGTATATAAAAGAATATATTAGTGAAATTGATAAAAAAATTAATGACAATCATAAATTCAGTAGTGATGAAATAGATGATTTTCTATTTAAGATGAAGTTATTTCAAAAAGAAAGAATAATCCATTTAGTAATAACTCTTTCTTATGTTTTCTTTACAATCCTTTTCTTATTTATAACGAAGTATATCTTTGCTATGTTTATAATATTTTTTATATTACTTATCTTTGATGGCTTTTATGTATATCATTATTTCTTTTTAGAAAATAGTGTTCAATATATGTATAAACAGTATGATAAATTAAGAAATTGCAAGTGGTGATAAGATGATTTTTAGTGTATTAGCTTTCCTGTTTTTAGTTATTAGTCTTTGTATTAATAATCGTAAAAAGTCTTTAATAGTTCAATCATTAAATTGTTTGTGTGAAGCTCTTTATAATTTTGTAATTTCTGCCTATACAGGTGCTGTTTTAGGATTAATTAATTTTATTAGAAGTTTTATATATATTAGTAAAGATAAAATTAATAAAGTAGTATACATATTTATTTTAATTCTCTTTGAAAGTATAATTATTATTAATTGTTTTATGACTTGGCAAGGTTTTATATCAATTTTTCCTACGATAGGTTCATTTATTAGAACTTATTGTTTGTGGCAATCTAATATGAAATTAGTAAGATTATCAGGTATTACAACTGGTATATTTTATGGAATTTATTATCTTTATTATCAGAGTTTCTTTATGGTATTAGGTGATATAATTTTAATTATTACTGGTATTTATGCTATATGGGTAAATGATATTAGAAAGAAGAAAGTTAATTAAAAATAATAACTTTTCTTTTTTCTTAAATACGTATATAATTATTATAGTAATAATAGAAAGAGGGATAATATGAATTTACAAGGAAAAATTGCAGTAGTAACTGGAGGTGCGATGGGTAATGGTAAAGGTATTGTAGAATCATTACTTAAATATGGAGCATCTGTTGTTATTTTAGATAAGTCAAGTGAATTAACTAATACAGTTAATGAATTAGGTTCTAAAGGTTATAAAGTTTTAGGTATTAATGTGGATATTAGTAATA
>CALVVB010000009.1 GCA_944363735.1 uncultured Bacilli bacterium
GCTTTGGAAATGATGAAAATAATCTCTATAGAATAGTAAGTCATGAAAACGGAGTAGGTACAAAAATAGTCAGTGCCAAACCATTAAAGAGTTCTGGAAACTTTGTAACAAGTGATTTTGGAAGTAATATAACATTTTCTAATAGTAATACTATAGGAACATTTCTAAATGGAGACTATCTAACAAGTTATGTAGATAGTGCATATAGTAATATGATAGAAGATAGTACTACATGGTATTTAGGAACAGTAGGATATGGAGCATCATATAAATTAGCCAAATATGCAGATACAAACATGAGTAATTTAACTTCATCACAGGCAAATGCTAAAGTAGGATTATTAAGGTTTGGAGAATTAATGTCAGGTCAATTTGAAAGATATGGAGTTAAGGGAGAATTTTCTAGTACTGGATTAACAACAACTTATTGGACATTAACCCCACTTAGTACGTATTACGTGCGTTGCGTCACCAACATCGGTAACGCGATCTACAGCAATCCGACCTTTGCTAACGGCGTCCGTCCATCAATAAATCTAAAATCTAACGTACAAATAACCTCAGGAACAGGGACTAAATCTGATCCTTTCCAAATAGAACTTGCTAGCTAACACTATATAATTATTTCAAATATATGCAAATAACAGATGTTGATTAGATTAATAAAACTAAAGAGACTTTATAGTGAAGTTTCTTTTTCCTTTAATTAATTCTATCTAAAAGAAAAAATGAGATTTAAGAAAATATAAACTTTATAAATAATTATTAGTTTTAACTATAAATTTACAAAGTAATAGTAGTTCCTTTTATTTTAAAATCTTTATAAAACTTAAGTTGCCTTACTAATCTAAATAAAGCTTCATCTTTACCTTTTGCTTCTAACATAACATCTATATCAGTATTAAGAGGCTTTAATAATTTTAGAAACTTAATAAAAGAATTATAATTTAAATAAGTACTATGATTTCTTTTTTGTTTAGAGTTTAAAGAGCAAGAAAAGTGCATTTTAGGATTTAGATTAGTATTTTCCCAGGTCTTTATAATTCTAGGTAATAGTTTATCTAGTCTTTCATTTTTTTCGTGGTTACAGATATAGTGATGATAATCTAAAACCATTGGTATGTTTAACTCTTCCGAGATTAATAGGGTGTCTGTTACTGTGTAAGTTTTATCATCATTTTCTAGGATTATAAGATTCTTTAATTCATTAGGTAATTTATTATAATTAATTTTAAATCTATTTAAAGCCTCTTCTTTAGTAGGCTTAGAACTACCTATATGTAATATACATTTACCATTTATACCTAATAGTTTAAATATTTCTAGATGGAACTTTAGTATTTCAATACTATTATTAGTAACATTAATTTTTTCACTAGTTAATAAACAAAATTCATCAGGATGGGTATCTATTCTAATATTATACCTGCTTATAGTTTCCTTTAATCTCTTGAAATCATCCTTAAATATTTCTTTATAATCAATACTTACATTTGGATGAGTAAGTAGGGGAAACATAGTATGAGTCATACGATAGAATTTAATCTTATTATCATAATTATACTTTAATACTTTTTTAAAGTTTATAAAGTTTAGTTTTATTCTTTTTGTTAATAAATCTATTCCTTTATCATATTCATATTTTGAAAATTCTTTAAAAGTTAAATTATGTGAGTATATATCTAAAAGAGTAGAAGGATTACCTACATAACCTAAATTTATTTGCATTAGACGATACTTCCTTTCTTCTATAGTTTTAATAATTATTGACTTTTTATACTTTATACTTATAATATTTTTAAGAAGAGAGGAAATTAGTTATGAAAGGCACATTTAGTATGGATGAAGATAAAATTAAAAAGTTAACAGATTATTATAAAAATGATGGATTAACTATTATTGGTATGAATGATTCACAAGGTGTAAATACTACTTCAACTATATTTAAGAAGGGCTTATTAGAATATCTAGGGGAAATATTAACAACGGATGAATTAAATCCTACTGTAATTAATACTTTCTCATTATTAATGAATAAAACTGAGCATATAGATTATTTTTTAAGAAGTAATTTAAATTTAGAATAAATAAAATTATCTAGAGTATATGGAGTTGTCAAAGCTTTAGAAAAAGTTATGAGTAATTATCATTTACCTAAGATTTTAAGTAATGTAGGCTATATGTATAAAGTTTGTGCTCTTCCTAAAGAAGGTGATGCCAAGATATTTCTTACATCTACCCTAGAAGATGCTAAAGAGCCAATTATAATATATTCAAGTGGCGGAAATAATTTAATGCGAGAAGTCGGAAGTAATCCTTATGCTATTAATAGAGATTATAAAAGAAGAGACATTAGACCTAATTATAATTATACTTTAGGTAAGATAAATGATAAGAGAACTTTAAATAAAGTAATGCTTGGAATTGAAAGGAATTTTTATAATATTTTATCTATTAATTCTAGTAGTGATATTTATGCTTTAGGTATTTATGTACCTTATAAACTAACAAATGAAGAAATGAAAATTATTCAAGAATTAGTATTAAAATATAATGATCATCTTATTAGCTTAAGTGAAAAATACCATGTAACTTATATTGATACCTGTCTGATTGGTAATATGTATAATAGAAGTAAGACTAATATTCATATTAATTCTAAAGGACAAATAGCATTAGCTTTAGAAATACTTAATGCTATTTATAATAATAAATTTGTTGATATTAAAGATAATATTAAAGAATATAGCAGTTTTGATTATAATTCTAAAGGTTCTGTAGGAATTATGGATAAGACTTTAAAAGATATGAAGGAAACAAAGAATTTAGCCCTTATGAAAGAAGGTTATGAAAGAAAAAGACTTGAAGAAATAGCAGATGAACATAGATGTGAGTATGCTGTTTTTGATGAAGTGCAAAAGACTTTAACTAAAAGAAAGAAAAGATATACCTCTAATTAAGTATTTACAAAACAATATTTATTTGATATATTCTTATTGACGTTTATGCTTAAAACTTAACTTTTAATTTAACTACATATTAATTTATGTGGGTTTTCTTCGTTTTCAAAGGACTTTACTAATTAGTGAGGAGGGATAATGTGTCTATTAGTAAAGAAGAAATATTAAAAGAAAGGAAGAAATTACATGATGTTTTAGAGAGTCTTGATAAAGAGATTAAAGAGTCTAGTAGTGATTTGTTTCTAAAAGAAGAAGAACTTATTAATTTTAGAAAACTTAATTTCGAGGATAAATCATCTTTTGATAGTGCAGAGTTTAATCAAATAATGACTGCAGATAGCTTAGAAGCTTTAAGAGTGCTTAGTAAAAGAAAGTATTATAAATCTTTAGTTAATATTAAGGATAAACCTTATTTTGCCTCTTTCCTTTATAAAGATAACGAAGGTAATAATTATAATATTTATATGGCTCTAACTTATTTAAAGAATAAAAACTATGATAATATTTTATATGATTGGCGTAGTCCTATTTGTAGTTTATTTTATGATTATGAAGTAGGTCCTTGTAAATATAAAGTAGATGAATTTACTCATGAAGGTAATCTTTTAAAGAAAAGACAGTATATTATTGATGATAGAAAGCTTATTAGTGTTTTTGATAATTCTCTAAATATAGATGATGAACTATTACAAAAAGTAATCGCTACTACTGATAATGAAAAGATGAAAAATATTGTTAATACTATTCAGACAGAACAGAATAAGATAATTCGTAATTTAGATGATCATAATCTAATAGTTCAGGGTATCGCTGGTAGTGGTAAAACATCAGTAGCTTTACATCGTATCGCTTTCCTTTTATATCGTATTAAAAACTTAAGTTCTAATAATGTTTTAATTTTTTCTCCTAATAAGATATTTTCAGAATATATTTCTAATGTCTTACCAGAGTTAGGAGAAGCGAATACATTAGAGACAACTTTTAGTGATTATTTAAGTTACTTCTTAAAAGAGTATAAAAATATTGAGAGTTTTCCTCACTTTATTAGTAAATATTATAAAGGCGATAAATATGATATAGAGATTATTAGATATAAACAAAGTAAAGAGATTATAAAAGATTTAGATAATTATATTAATGAGTTTTTAAAGAACTTTAAAGTTACTAGTGATATAGAACTTGATAAAATAAATGAAGTTAGTAAAGATGAGTTAAATTACTTAATTAAAGATAAATATAGTAGATTTCCTTTAGTTGAGAGAATTGATGAAGCATCTAAATATTTATCATTAAAGTATTATGGAACCCCTGGTAAGAGAAAGGCTTCTATTAGAAAGTTAATTAAAGATAATATTAATGTGTCTTTAAATATTAAAGATATTTATAAAGATTTCTTCAATAGTAGTTATGCTAAATATAAATTAGATATTAAAAATACTAAAGTAATAGATTATGATGATGCCTTACTTGTATCTTACTTAAAAGGTAAACTCTTTGGATTTCCTTATAATAATTATATTAAACAAGTAGTTATAGATGAAGCGCAAGATTATAATTATCTACAATATGTTATTATTAAAGAGATGTTTAAGAAAGCTGACTTTACAATACTAGGTGATGTTAATCAGAATATTAATCCTTATTATAAATATGAAACTCTTGAAGAGTTAAAAGAGATATTTAATGATAGTAATTATTTAGAGTTATTAAAAACTTATAGATCTACGAAAGAAATAATAGAATATACTAATAAGATATTGAATTTAGATTATGTTAATGCAATTAAGAAGAGTAATAATAAAGATGTTCTTATTAGAAAACCTAAAGATATTAAGTTATCACTACTTGATGATATAAAAACACTTACTAATACATATAAGTCACTTGCTATCATTACTAAAGAAGATAGAGAAGCAGAAGTTATCTATGACTTATTAAAAGATGATTTAAGTATTAGTTTGCTAACAGAAGAGTCTAAATCTTTTATTAAAGATTTAGTAGTAGTTCCAAGTTATATTGCTAAAGGTCTAGAGTTTGATAGTGTTATCATAGTAGATAGTGATGAGTCTTTTAAGAAGAATAAATATCTTTATTATGTCGCTTGTACAAGAGCAAAAGAGGAGCTTATTATTTATGAGTAAGATATATTTAGATAAAGTAGGTTATGAGAATTATTTAAAGAGTCTTGAAGACATAAAAAAAGAAATAGATGAAAATGCTAAACTTATGAGTATTTATGCAAGTGATGATGCATATGGAGATGGTTGGCACGATAACTTTGCTTATGAAGAGACTATGCATAAGGAAGCAGAACTATTTCAAAAGTATAATAAAAAGAAAAGTATGTTAAAAGATATAGTTATTGTAGATAAAGAATCTAACGGAACAGTTAGTCTTAATATGAAAGTAGAGTTATTATTTATAGATGATGAGGAGATAGAAGAATATATAATAACAGGTGATATTAATAGTAATATAGATGATAATAGTATTACTATTAATAGTCCTTTAGGTTCTGCAATTTATGGTAAAAAAGTAGGAGATAAAGTAAGTTATAAAGTTGGGGATAATACTTATAATGTAGAGATATTAGGAATAGTCGCTAAAGATTAATTATTGTACTAAGGTTTTACATTATTCTTTTTTAAAAGTTATGTTCGGTTGCTAGACTATATGTTAGAATTTTGTTAACATATATCTAAGGAGAGTGATAATAAATGAAAGAAGTATATGATTTTTTAGTAAAAACAGAAGTTAATTATGTAAGTACTATTAATGGAGATAAACCTAGTTGCAGACCTTTTGGAGTACCAATTATATATGATGATAAGATTTATATTTTGACTAGTAAACATAAAAATGTTTCTAAACAAATAGAAAAAAACAACAATGTCTGTATCGTTGCTTATGATGGAGAGAACTGGCTTAGGATAAATTGTAAATTAATAGATGATAGCAGCAATACAAATGTTAAATCTAAATTCTTAAAAGAGTTTGATGATTTAGAAGAAGCAGGTTATAGTCTAGATAATCCTAATATGCAAATTTTATATATGAGTGATGTAGAAGCAATACTTTATGATGAAGATGGTAAAGAACTAGAAAAATATAAATTTTAATTATAAATAAAATGACCAGAGGCTTCTAAAGTTTCCCTGGCACTACTCGGTATTAATATACCATTTTAATTATAGTCTGTCAAAACAAATTTGATAAGTCATAAATAATTAAACAGCCAATTAGTAAATATTTTAAAGATACTTTAATATAGGTATCTTTTTAATTTTTGGAGCAAAAAAAAATGTTTCTCGTTAATTATATTATATGAGGAGGAACATTTATGAGCGTGTAAAAAAGTTGGCTCGATAGAAGTGTATAGGCTTGATGAAAATTTAGACAAATATACTAGGAAAGAAAGGGAAGAGTATATAAATGAACTCTTTAAACAAGAGTATCAGGGTAAAGAAATATCTTATCTTCTGAATGGGGAAGAGAGAAAGGCTTTGATTAATCAAACAACAAGAAAGAATTTTAGGGCATACCAACATTCAGGAAAATATGAAACAAATAAATCATACCGTACTAGACAGAATATTGTCTTTAGTGGAGATTATATTGATATGGTGTCGAATACATTATATGATTTTTCTAAAGATGAGCATAAAAAGTATCAAAAAGGACATCATTACGATAATAAGTGGCACTATTTTTATAAGATTATTAAATGTAATGATTGTTTCTTTTATGTTATTATTGACATACTTGAAAGAAATGGTAATTATTATATTTATAATACAAAATTAAAAGAAGTGGATGCCCGAGCATTAAGCCCAGGTATGATATCCACCTCTTCTACAACTAATATATCATAAGTACTAAATAGTATGCAAGAAAAAGTTAAAAGAAGTGGATTCCCCAACGATAAGTTGAGGTTATACACCCACTTCTTCTACAAATAATATACATTAATACTAGGAAATAATCAATAATTTTAATGCATAAAGTTAATTTTTTTGATATTCTATTATTGGGTGAAATTTGTGGAGAAAATATTAATTGTAGAAGATGATGAAACTTTAAGAGATGAGCTATCTAATTTATTATCTAATTCTGGGTATGAAGTATTAGTGTTAACAGACTTTAAAAATAGTAAAGAAGAGATTATTAAATTAAATCCAGATTTAATCCTTTTAGATATTAATATTCCCTATCTAAATGGAGAAATATTACTTAAAAGTCTTCGTGATGATAAAGTAAATACTCCAGTTATTATGCTAACTAGCAGTAATAAAACTATAGATGAAGTACTATCTATTAGTTATGGAGCAGATGATTACATTACTAAACCTTATAATCCTACAATACTATTACTTAGAATTAATAATATCTTTAAGAGAATGAAGAAAAGCTTTGATTATTTAGAGTATGATGATTTAAAGATATATCCTAATAAGGGAATTGTTGTTAAAGATGGTAATGAGTTTTATTTAACTAAAAATGAAATGTTAATCTTTACTTATCTTTTAAATAATAGAGGAAATATAGTAAATCGTGATGATTTAATGAGTTATTTATGGAATAGTGATCTTTATATAAATGATAATGCTTTAACAGTTAATATTAGTAGATTAAGAGGAAAACTTTATGATATGGGATACGATGACGTTATTGTTACAAGAAAGGGAGAAGGTTATTTATTAAAATGAAATTAAGTACTTATTTAAAAGATAAACTATATGCCTTTTTAATCTTTATTATTTATATAATTATTTTAATATTATTCTTAATCGCTTTAAAACTATCTAGTAGTATCATTATCTTTATAATTGTTTTTACTATTGTTATCTTTTTTGTCATTTTATTTTTTGATTATTTTAGGAAAAGAAAATTTTATAATGAATTACTTGATAAATTAAATACTTTAGATAAAAAATATCTTTTAATAGAGATGGTTCTTGTTCCTAACTTTTTAGAAGGTAAGATACTTTATGATGTCTTAGATGAAGTTAATAAAAATGAACATGATTTGATTAGTAAACTAAAAAATAAACAAGAATACTTTAAAGAATATATAGAGTTATGGATACATGAAGTTAAACTTCCTCTTGCAAGTCTTACTTTAATTAATAGAAAAGATAAAAATACTTTAAGAGTATTAAAAGAGTTAGAAGATTATGTAGAACAAATTCTTTATTATGTAAGATGTGAAAATGCTAATAATGATTATTTAATTAAAGAATGGGATTTAGATACTATTATTAAAAATGTAGCATTAAGAAATAAAGATGACTTACTTGCTTTAAATATAGACTTTAAAGTAGATAATTGTAATTTGAAAGTCTTAACAGATTCTAAATGGTTAGAGTTTATTATTAATCAGATTGTTAGTAATAGTATTAAATATAAAAAAGAAAAAGATTCTTTTATTGAAATAACTGGTAAAGACTATAAAAACTATGTTACTATTACTATCTATGATAATGGTAAAGGTATTAGTAAAAGTGATTTACTAAGAGTATTTAATAAGACTTTTACAGGTAGTAATGGAAGAAGTACTAGTTCTAAATCTACAGGTATGGGACTTTATTTATGTAGGGAGTTATGTGAAAAATTAGGGCATAAAATAGAGATTGATTCTAAAATAGATGAATATACTAAAGTTACTATTACAGTTTATAAGAAAGATTTTTATAATGTATCTTAGCCTAAAAAAACTTTAGTTTACCTACAGCTTTTACAAAACTATTGATAATTGTTTCGTATTGTATTAGTATATAATAAAAAATGTTTCTGAAGGTGATTATATGTCTTGTATTCAAATGGAAAATATTAATGAAATTAATTATTTGAAAAGTGTATTAGATAGAACAAAAGTATATGGAATTGATGTTAGTAACTATTATAATGAATTAGATACTATAATTGGTAATTATGAAAAACATAAAAAAAGTGAGTTAAATATACCTGAAGATAAGTTGCATTTAACTGTGGATATTGATAGTGAACATGAGTTAAGTATTAACCTTAATTTTCTTTCTATTAAGCTAAATTGGTGTACATTATTTCTATCTCTTATTGATGTAACTGAAAACTGGGATTTAGATATCAATATAGATGAAACTTTTGATGCAGTATACAATAATGTAGAAAATATCCTTGAGTATATTTATGATGTAGATATTCAAGAAAAAGTAATTATTAAATATTATGATTTAATCTTAAAAAAGATACTAAAAGATTATAAAGACAATAAGTATGATTATTTAGAAGAATATAATAATTTAAAGAAAAATAGTTATTTAAAAGACAGTGTTATGAGGTTTTTGAAGAACAAAAATATAATATTTGATAAAAATATAAACTGTTATAACTTAAAAGATATTATAGAAAGAGTTTATGTTACAGATAATAAAGAAGAAATAGTTATAGACGAAGAATTTAAAAATGATATAGTAGAGGTTAATGATGTAAGTGGTGTAAATAATTTGCTTTTTTCTATTAAAAACTTCTATAATGCTGTTATTAATAATAAGCAAGGTATAGTATTAAGAAATAATGGTTATTTAAAAAGAGAAAAGAAAATTTTAAACTTTTTTATAAAGAAGTATTTAATTAAGCATTTTAGATTAACAGATAATTATTTTGAAGAAGAAAAAGTAGATTTCTCATATTTTGGTAATTTTTATACAATGAAGAAAGTTGTAGATAAAATATATGAGTATGAGTCTAAAAATAGAATAATCAGTTCATTAGACCAAGATAGTTTAAATAGTTATACGATTTATAGGATTATAAACAAGAATTTCAGTTATATAGATTTTAAGGATTTAAATTTAAGTTCTATAGATTTTACTGATGTTAATCTTTTTAATTCAGATTTAAGTGGTACAAAAGCAAGAATAAATCCACAAAGAGTTAATAGCATTAAATGGTGTTATTTAGAAGGGTGCTATGTAATTAATGATTTTAATGGATATTCTAATGATAGAATGCCTATTTTACTTGGTACAATTTTAGTAAATAGTTTTGACGAAATTTTTGGTTTGGAACTAAAACTGAGGTTAGGTATGGATATAAGTCATATTTGTGAATATAAGACTTCTAATTATTACACTAAAGCATCTTTTATAAAAGATGATTGTTGTATTGACAAGCCTAAAACATTAAGTATTACAAAAAAGTAAGGTTCTGTAATGTTAAACGAACGACAAAAGACATAAATAGTAGTATATTTTCTTGTGTAAGGAGGAGAATTTATGTCAAATTTATTAAAAATTGATAATATTGAGAAGTATTATGGATCAAGAAGTGGTTTAACTAAAGCGATTAATAATATTTCTTTTGAAGTAAGTAAAGGTGAATTTGTCGCTATTATGGGAAGTTCTGGTAGTGGTAAAACAACTTTACTTAACTGTATTTCTACTATTGATAGAGTAACTTCTGGTCATATTTATATGAATGGTGTTGATATTACTAAGCTAAAGGGAAATGATTTAAATAAGTTTAGAAGGGAAGAGTTAGGTTTTATCTTTCAGGACTTTAATCTTTTAGACACTTTAACTGCTTATGAAAATATTGCTTTAAGCCTTTCTATTCAAGATAAAGGATATCAAGAAATAGATAAGCTTATTAAAGAAACTGCTAAAAAACTAGGAATAACTCATATTCTAAACAAATATCCATATCAAATGAGTGGTGGTGAGAAGCAAAGAGTCGCTAGTGCTAGAGCGATTATTACAGAGCCTAAGCTTATACTTGCAGATGAACCAACAGGAGCGTTAGACTCTAAGTCTAGTAAGATGTTACTTGATAGTTTTAATTACTTAAATGATGAGTTAAAAGCTACTATTTTAATGGTTACTCACGATGCTTTTACGGCTAGTTATGCAAAACGTGTAATATTCATTAAAGATGGTAAGATATTTAATGAAATTATAAGGGGTGAAAAAACTAGAAAAGAGTTCTTTGATGAGATTATTAATGTAGTTACCCTTTTAGGAGGGGATTTAAATGATGCTCTTTAAACTAGCTTTTAAAAATATAAAGAAAAGTGTTAGTGATTATGCTATATACTTTTTTACTCTTGTACTTGGTGTTGCCATATTTTATGTCTTTAATGCTATAGATAGTCAAACTGCCATGATGAAAGTATCAGAGAGTACTAGGGATATAATAGACTTAATGTTAAATATGTTAAGCGGTGTATCAGTCTTTGTTTCTTTTGTTCTAGGTTTTCTTATAATTTATGCTTCAAGATTTTTAATGAAACGAAGAAATAAAGAATTTGGTATTTATATGACTCTCGGTATGAGTAAATGGAAGATTTCTAAAATACTGGTAGTTGAAACATTCTTAATAGGTTTATTATCACTTGTTGTAGGACTAGTATTTGGTTGTGCCTTATCACAAGTTATGAGTGTTATCGTTGCTAATATGTTTGAAGCAGACCTTACCGAGTTTACCTTTGTTATAAGCACTAATGCTATTTTTAAGACAATAATTTACTTTGGTATAATGTATTTACTTGTTATGATATTTAATACTATTAGTGTGTCAAGATGTAAGTTAATAGATTTAATAAATGCTAATAAGAAGACGGAAACTGTTAAGTTAAAGAATCCTTATTTATGTATAGTTATTTTTGTGATAGCGGCTGTAATGTTAGGATATGCTTATTATCAAGTAACAGGTAATGTAGAGAATTTAAGAGAAACTTGGCGAATATTTTTACCAATAGGTCTTGGGGCTGTAGGAACATTTTTATTATTTTTCTCATTATCTGGACTTGTCTTAAGAGTATTACAACATTTTAAAAAGTTTTATTATAAAGGCTTAAATAGTTTTACGATAAAACAGTTTAGCAGTAAGATTAATACTACAGTATTTTCTATGACTGTTATATGTTTAATGTTATTTGTAACAATCTGTGTCTTTTCTAGTTGTATGTCTATGAAAAATGCTATGACATCTAACTTACAAGAACTAGCACCTATTGATATTCAACTTTTAAAAACTAAAAATATACCAAAAGAGTATATGGAAGAGTATGGATATAGTGAAGAGCAGGTAAATAACTCTTATTTAAGTATAGAAGATGATTTAAATAGTGTAGGATTTAATATAAATGATTATTATAAAGATATAGTAGATATTAATACTTATACAACACCTAATCTTACTTTAAAAGATACTCTAGGTAGTACTTATAGTTATATGAAAGAAAAATATCCATTTATGACTTATGATGCTGTAGAAGAGATTGTTACTGTTAGTGATTATAATAAAGTTGCCAAACTACTAGGACTTGATACTTATACTTTAGACTCTGATGAATATCTAGTAATTGCAGATTATGATAATATGGTAAGTGTTAGAAATGCTGCCTTAGGATTAAATACTCCTATTATTATTGATGGTAAGACTTATTATCCTAAGTATGATAAATGTAAAGATGGTTTTTTATTGATATCTAATAGTCATATTAATGCTGGTGTCTTTATTGTACCAGATGATGCTGTTAGTAATTTAACTGTAGAAGAAGAGTATATGTATGCTAATTATAAAGCGGATACAGAAGAAGTAAAACAGGAGATAGAAGATTTATTATTAAGTAAAAGTGATGCTTTATTAAATATTGGTTCAACAATTAGTGCTAGTACAAGACTTTCTATATATGAAGGTAGTGTAGGACTTGGTGCCTTAGTAACCTTTATTGGGTTATATCTTGGTGTAATTTTCTTAATAAGTAGTGCGGCGATACTTGCTTTAAAAGAGTTAAGTGAAGCGACAGAAAATAAAGAAAGATTTAAGATGTTAAGAAAAATAGGTGCTGATGAAAAACTTATTAATAAAGCTTTGTTTAGACAAATAGCAATTTTCTTCTTAGCACCTCTTGTAATTGCTATCATCCATTCTATCTTTGGTATTATGTTTTGTAATTATATCTTAGAAACATTTGGTAATGAAAGTTTATTACTGGCAATAGTTCTAACAGCATTACTTCTTGTAGTAATCTATGGAGGATACTTACTAATTACCTATTACTGTAGTAAGAGAATAATTAAAGAATAGTACAATCTTAAAAGGAGTCGATTTCGACTCCTTTAGTGTTTATATAATTTTTTTAGTTTCATTAATTTTTCTCAATAATAGTTGTTTTGCATCATTAGTATTCTTTTCTTGTTCTTCTTTATCTTCTTTAATAGCATTTGCTAATTCTTCTGCATAAGGATCATTTTTAAAGATTCCAAAAAGTCCTCCTAAATATAGCATTTTATATCCAAGATCAATTAATTTTTTAGTTCTTTCACTTGTCATATATGGGAAATATTTTAATTTTGACTCATGCTCTAAGGAACACTTGGCATGAAGAGTATCTGTATTGCCATAAGAAATATCCACATCAAAATACTTTCCTTTCACAATATTTCCAATTTTAGCATTTGCATATCTTAATTCTGATAAATCCCAAGTAAATACTTCTTGTAATTTGTAAATAATATCTTGAGAAATGTCTTTATTTTCAGACCATATTTGGAAACCATTTCTTATATCAATTCCATAAATTCCTTCGTCTATTCTATAAATAGGAGATTTAACCCCATTTGCTTTATCCCATTTATAACTATCAGAAACATATCCATTTGTATTTAGTTTTTTAATTATATAATTATCATCAGTACTTCCTGCTAAGATAATATTTTTTTGTTCCTCAGTATATTCTGCATATAGTAACCTCATATTATCTGCCTCTTCTTTTCTATAGATAGTCTCAGCTTCTCCAGGATAGTTGCTACGGATTAATTTCCAATCTTTATTAAAGTCTAATATTTGAATATCCTTTGTATTAATATAAATATTAGGATTCTTTATATTGTTACTCATAATTTACCTCCTAACTGGTTTTTAGTTTAAGCCTTTTGTATTTCTTTGTCAATAATCTACGTATTAAAGTTGTTTTTTATTCTTAGTTTGGTTATAATAAGGTATAATTTGCATATGATGATTAGTTATAAAGATAATATATGAATATATGGAGTATTTGTTATGAAAGAGACAATTTATAATTACGATTATTCAAATTGATGACTAGAATAAAAACAGAATTTTATAATTTTATGTATTTATCCTGAGTAGAAGAGGTTTTAAGTTTTTGATTATGTTTTTGCATATTTTAAAGTTAATTTAAAGATGAAATGATCTATAGGAGGTATATTAATGGAGTATTGGGATTTATATGATGAAAATAGAAGAAAACTGAATAAAACAGTTACCAGAGGATCAATGTTAAACGATAATGAGTTTCATTTGGTAGTAAATGTTTGGATTAAAAATAATAATAATGAATTTTTAATAAGTAGAAGGGCAGAAAGTAAACCTCATCCTTTAATGTGGGAGACTACGGGTGGTTCTGTTTTACTTGGTGAAGAATCAATAGATGCAGCAGTTAGAGAAGCTAAAGAAGAGTTAGATGTTGATTTGGATAAATCAAAAAGTAAATTAATAGGTAGTGCAAAAAGATATTATAAAGGTTGCAATGATATTCTTGATGTTTGGTTATTTGAAAGTAACGTTAGCTTAAATGATATTAAATTACAAAAAGAGGAAGTTTGTGATTGTTTATGGGCTAGTAGTGAAAAAATTAGAGAATTATATAATAAAGGAGAATTTGATGCTAATCCATTTTTTGAATCTGTAATAATTAGATAAAAAATATTGACTCTCCCCTTAAGGTTAATGCTATAGTGATGGTGAAAGGAGGAAGAATATGTATAGAATAGGTGAATTTTCATATCTTTGTGAGTGTACTATTAAAACATTAAGGCATTATGAAAAAATGGATATTTTAATACCTAAAGAAGTTGATGAGTTTACAGGTTACAGATATTATAGTGAAGAACAAGTTAGTACTTATCATAATATTAAAACATTACAAGAAGCAGGATTTACTTTAAAAGAAATAAAGAATATTCTTGATAATCCTAATGATAATAATATTATTAAAGAAGTTAAAAAACTAACTGAAGATTATCAAGATAAGCTAGAAAAACTAGAAGAGATAAAAAATAAATTAAGAGGGGGAGTTTATATGGAATTAGTTAAAAATCCTAATTTTGTTATGATAGGGGAGTTTAAAGAATTAAAGACAAGAGATGATTTTAAGAAAGAATTAGAACTTATTGATAAGAAAATTGATGAAAAGAGTTATACTAATCTACCTGGTGTTTTAATTAGTTATGAAGTAGGTTTTAAAGAAAGTGATATTACTTGCTTTATAGGTAGAGTCTTAAGTGATGACCTAAAAACTAATTATAGTTTTATTAATAAACTTCAAAGTATGGGATTAGAAGTATTAACTGATAATGTTGTAGAAACTTTATTACATACATCTAGTAATGATGAGGTAATAGATACTTATAAAGAGATGATTAAGTATGCAAATAATAATAATATTCAAATAAGAGGAGAATTTATAGAAATATATAATGATGACAAAACAGATATTTATGTGGAAGCTTATGACTTAACTAAAGATAATGAAGATGCTTTAATACATATGAAAAAAATAGAAGAGAAGTTTAAAACTACTAAACCTACTTATGATTCTAAATATGTTGGTAAGTGGATATTACAGGGACAAATAGTAGAACCAGATAAATTATTTAATCCTAACAAAGAACATTTTATGCCTGATACTAAGTACAAAGAATTAATCTTATATAAAGATGGTACTACAAACTATGATTATGTAACTTGGAGAGATGATTATTTAATTATAGAAAATAATGGTAAAATAATAGATAATCGTCTATTTCAAGAAACATCAAAGAATGGAACTAGATATTTAGGAATATTTATGAATGATCTAAATATTAATGCAAGACCTTATAGATATTATTATAAAGAAGAGAATAATGATTAATTCTTTTCTTTTTTTGTTGTGGTTATTAAAACAAGAATATATAATATTGTTAATAGGTGGTAATGATGGAAAAAATTGATTCTAAAAATTTTATAGGTAAGGAAGTTAATATTGTTATAGATAGAGCTTTAGGAACTAAACATCCTAAACATGGCTTTGTTTATACTGTTAATTATGGTTATGTACCTAATGTAATTAGTGGAGATGGAGAAGAGTTAGATGCTTATTTATTAGGAGTATTTGATCCAGTAGAAAATTATAAAGGTAAGTGCATTGCAGTTATTCATAGAACTAACGATGATGAAGATAAAATAATTGTAGTGCCAGAGGGTGTTAATTATACCGATGATCAAATAAAAACTTTAACTGAGTTTCAAGAAAGATTTTTTGAATCTGTAATTATAAGATAAAAGCCATTGTTTTTCTAGCTTAAGGTTATTAGTTTTGTTGTTTATAGATATTATTATAAAGAAAAGATGTGAAATAAAATGACTCAAGAAAAAATGGAATTAGGTAAGAAAATGGATGTGGCTTTGCATTATGTCGCTTATAATTTAAGAAAAACAGGTTATAATACAAAACCAGTATTATTTCATAGTTTTAAAGTTGCATATAAACTTTATCAATATGATTATAGTGAAGAAGTAATAATAGCTGCTATACTTCACGATTTGCTTGAAGATACTAGCGTTACAAAAGAAGATATAAAAATTAAGTTTGGAGAATCTATTGCCAATATAGTCAGTGCAGTTAGCTTTGATTCTGATATAAAAGATAAATTAGAACAGGCTAGAGTAATGTTTCAAAACTGTATAGATTATGGTATAGAAGCAGTTATTCTTAAGTGTGTAGATTTAATTGATAATATTGATTATGTGTCATTTGTTAAAGATAAAGAAAAACGTGATGTGTTATTAGCAAAATATAAATTATTTCTTTTGATGAGTGAAAATTTAATTGGTAATACAGAAGTTTATAAAGAATTAGAAACTAAAGTTAAAGATGAGGAGGAAAAGATATGAGGCAACCACATCAAATTTTAGCATTTCCTTATAAAAAAGATGAAAAAGGGAACTATTTATATGGTATTTTTTGTAGAAGAGGAAAGACTGAAAGATGGCAAGGAATTGCTGGTGGAGTAGAAGAAGGGGAAACATTTTTAGAAGCTTGTAAAAGAGAAGCAAATGAAGAAGCTGGAATAAGTTATGATGCTAAAGTTATAGAGTTGAAATCTATTAGTACTATTCCTGTAGTTAATGTTACAAAAGAATTTATATGGGGAGAAGATGTTTATTTAATTTATGAACATTGTTTTGGAATAGATGCTAAAAATGAAACTATAAGATTATCACATGAACATACTAAGATGGAATGGTTATCTTATGAAGATGCTATAGCAAGACTAAAATGGGATAGTAATAAAAATGCTTTATGGGAATTAAATTGGAAATTATTAAATAATAAAACAGATATATAATTTTTCTAATTAAAAAATGATTATTGTAATAAAGAGTGGCTAAAATAAAATATAATAATGGAATCTGCTACGTATTTAGAAAAAATAATTTGATACAAACGTTAGTTGTTTACAATTATTAGGGGTGATAAATATATGGGAAAAATTTCTAATGCAATATTAATGCTAAATTATTTAAATACAGGGAATAAATATACAGTAAAGGAACTTTCAGAAAAATTAGGAATAACTGAGAGAATGGTTCGGTATTATAAAGCTGAATTAGAAAGTGCTGGTGTTCCTATTGAAACATTTATGGGACCAAGTGGAGGTTATTATATTATTAATTGTACATATCAATATAACTTATTTAACAAATATGATGTTCAATTACTTGAAAGTGTTTATGAAATTTTGAAAGAATCTGACTATATATTTTTAGATAAATACAAAAATATAGTTGATAAAATCAAACAAACAAAAGATATAGAAGAAGAAAAAAGTAAATATTTTTTGGAAAATACTGTAGAAGATAATTCTGAAGTTTACTTTTTATTAAAAGAAGCGATGAGTAAGAAAAGTAAAATACTGATTTTATATGAAAATTTAAATCAAGTATGGCAAGAAAGGTATATTCATCCAATTCAGTTTTTTAAATACAATGATAAAATTTATGTTACTGCTTTTTGTGAACTTAGAAATACAATAAGACACTTTGAATTAAATAGAATTAAAATTAACAAAAAATAATAAAGACTAAATATTTCCTATATATGTGCTACTATATAACCAAGAGGTGATAATATGCTTGATAACAAGATATTTATTGATTTTGATGGTGTTATAGTAGATAGCGAAGATAGGGTTATTAAACGAAGAGAAAAAGATAATGATATTAGTTGGGATGAGTTTTTTGAGAAGATTGACTGGTTTCAATTATTAGATGAATCTTTGATTATCAATGATGCTGTTAACTGTATATTAGAAGGGCAAGAAAAAGGAAAAGATATATCTATTTTGACCAAAATACATACTTTAATGGAAATGAAAGCTAAAGTTGAGTTCATAAGAGACCATAATATAATAGTTCCTATATTATTTACTCCTCCCCATGTTAAAAAAACTGAAATATACTTACCTATTAATGGAGAGATTTTAATTGATGATAGTATTAAAAATTTAAATAATTGGAAAATGAATGGTGGTACCGGTATTTATTTTAATAAAAATAATGATATTAATGAAGAGTTTCCAACAATAAAAACTTTAAGAAAAGTTCTATAAGAGGCACATTATGATAGATAAAGAATTATTGGAAAACTATAAAGAAGCTTTAAGACAAAAGTATAATGCAGTTTGTTTTGATATTGATGGAACTTTGACTGAAGATAATTCAACTAAAATAGATAAACGAGTCTTACCTATGTTAGCAAATATACTTAAAAGACATATTCCCATTGTGTTTATTACTGGTAGAGGAGAAACAGGACTAAATGATTTATTAGAAGACATAGTTTATGATTTAAAAGATAAATATGGTATCACTAATAAACAATTATTAAAGATGTATGCTCTTACTAATGATGGTGCTAGACTCTTTTTTACAAATAAGGATAGTGAAAAAATATTTGATGTTAATAGGTATATAAGTAAAGAAGAAGATTTGAAAAAGTTGAGTGAATTTGATACTCTTATTAAACACACATTAAAAAATAATACATTAGAGAATTATTGTAATATTACTTATTCAAAAGATTCTCAAAATAATAATATTATTAATATTAGATTAGCTGTTAAAACTAAGGATGAAAAAATAGTTAACTGGTTCATAGCTTTAATTAATAATTTATTAAAAGATAAAAAATATGAAAATTTAAATTTAACTTTGGGTCTACATGAAGGAAAACAAATTTTACAAATAGGTACTGCCACTAAAAGTTTAGCTGTTCTAGTAACTGAAAGAATAATTGGAATACCACAAAACTCAATGTTAAGAATTGGAGACTGTGGAGATGAAACTGGTAATGATTATTCAATGTTAAATTGTAAAGAAGGCTTCAGTGTTTTTAAAACTAGCAAAGACAAAGATAAATGCTTTCCAGTTATTGATAATGAAGGCAATATATTAACAGGAATAGAAGCTACACTATATTTATTAAACCAAGTTAAATTATTACCTACAATTTGTTTGGAACATGCCACAATAGATAAATATATTAAAGAATATTCTAAAATAGAAAAACAAATGACATTAGGAAAAAATAAAAATATATCTGTATTTAATTCTACTATTAATAATAAGTTTGAATTAGTAGAGGGCATTTATGGCTTATATGATATTTTTAGTGGTAGCATAAAAATACCTATGTATGAATGGACTATTATGGACGATGAAAATCCTTTAAAGAAATTTTGGTCAAAAGGTTATGATAAAACGATGCATTATGCTATCTTTGATGATTATAATCTTCTATTAAGAGGTTCAAGAGTCTATTATTATTTTCTTTCAAAAAGGATTCATAACACAGATACATATGAAGATATAACAACAAAAGATATGGTTCTTGAATGGTTAGATAATAATGAAGTGTTTTTTGAAGAGGCTAAAGATACTCTTTCTAGTAATAATGTTGATTATGACAATGTTACTAATGTTAAATTTCTTTTAGGAATAATTGATAATATTAGAAATTATTTACTTATCCTCTTAAATCAACAAATAGTCAGTAAAAATGTAAATTATAATTTACTTATTAATTTAAATAGTTTAAAAAGTGAAACCTTAATTTATCAAATATATAGGAATTTAATAAAAGCTGATACTTTAATGTGTAATATTAGTTTTAATAAAGATTATAGAATTAACAATGATGATATTTCTTCTTTATGCAATGAAGTAATAACGCTTACAAGAAGATTTAATGAATCTTTTACTAAAACAATAGAAAAGGATAATTATTCTAAAGATTTTAGAGCCTATAGGGAAATAGATAACTTTGCAGAAAACTTTATAACATGCTATTTAACTTTGAGAAAGAACGAAGATATGTATAGCAAAGGAATGTGTGGTTTATCTTATGGAGGTATAGAGCTCCCAATATTAATGAAAACACTAGATTTTAGAATAGAAGATGTATCTATTTTAAAATTTAATAAAAGTGTTACAGGATATTCTAGGAAACAATCAGTTGATTTAAGGTACTTTGATATTTTTGAAAATGGCAGTATCAAATTATATGGAATTGATAAAAATAAGAAATATGTCTTATTAGATGATAATTTATTAACAGGTAAAACAATGCAACTTGCTATTTCTTCTTTATATGATATTAATATTGACGTTGATAATATAATGGTTGTTAGGTATCCAGGAGTAAATAGAATTAATCAGATGTTTATGCCTAATCATGGAGCGATAGATTATAGATATTTTTTCGATTTTATTCAAGGGTTATATTTTCCTAGTCCTTATAGTTATAGAGATTCAAATAGTTTAGATCCATATGAAGATTCTTTAGGCGTCTTTGATTTAAACAGAAAAAAGATATTAGAATGTTTATTAAAAAATGGTGATTATAATGAAAAGGGTGAAGTTATAAAATATAGAAAGAGACTTGTTAGGTAGTAATGAGGACAATATGCAAAGAGAAGAAAGATTTATTAAAACTGATACTGGTAAATTTAATTATATTGTTTATACACCTGACAAAATTGTAGATAAAATGCCTGTGCTATTGTTTTTACACGGAATAGGTGAACGAGGAGATAATATAAAAGATATAGAAAAGTATGCTTTACCTAAATATTTAAAAAAAATAGAAATACCTTATATTGTAATCGCTCCACAATGTTTAAATAATAATTTTTGGGAATATCATTTAAGAGATGTTATTAAAGTATTGGAAATTGAATATAAAAGATATAATTATGATAAAGAAAGAATTTGTATTCTTGGATGTAGTATGGGTAGTTATGGGGCTTGGAATTATATTATAGAAAGACCTAATATTTTTAAAGGAATTGTATCAGTTGCTGGTGGGATAATGGTACCTATTAAAGAAAATTTATTACTTATTAAAGATAAACCAATGTTGTTATATCATGGTGACAAAGATGATGTAGTAGATATTAATGAAAGTTTAACTGCTTATAACAAATTAAAAGAAATAGGTTCTAAAAATATTGAACTAAGAGTTATAAAAGATGATAATCATTATCTTTGTTCTCATGCTTTTAAAGATAAATATTTATTTGAATGGTTAGAAAGGAATATATGATGAGAGTAGTAAGTATTGGAGATTTAGTTACAGATTATTATTATAAAAATGGTAAATTAATTGGTGTTAACGGTGGAATGACTTCTCATAATATTATTGCCAATATTAGTAAAATGAATTTAGATACTAGTGTGTTTGGAGTATGTGGTAATGATGAGATGGGAAAGATTGCCATAAAAAGTTTAGAAGATATAGGAGTAGAAACTAGTAATATTAAAGTATTAGATGATTTAAAAACAAGATGTTTTCATGTGTCTTATTTTGAAGAGGATGGCAAATTAAATTTTAAATCTAAGAAGAGATGTCCTTTATGTAATCTGAAAAAGTGGTATGAAGAAAGTAAAATTGATGTAGATGATATTTTAAAAAATAAAAAAGTAGATGATATATTAGTATTTGATAATTTAAATGATAAAAATGTTAAAGTTATAGATAATTGTAATAATAGAAAAATGTTAGATTTAGGTCAGTATTTTGAACTAGATAATTATACTGATAAAGAAATATTAAAAAAGATAAATAATAAGTTTGATATTATAAATTTAAATGAACGAGTTGAGGATTATTTAAAGAGAAGATTTTCCTTAAAAAGTATAAGTGATATTTATAAATTATTTAAACCAAAGATGTTGATAGTTACTAGAGGAAAGATAGGATCAGACTTTGTATATAGTAATATTAAAATAACTAAAACATTGGATAATCCTGAAGTAGAAGTTGATTCTATAGGAGCAGGGGATGCATTCTTTGCAACTTTTATTTGTGAATATATTAAGAATAACTTCTTTTTAGATGAAGAGTTTATTAATAAAACCTATGAGAAAGCGACTAAATTAACAAGAAAAGTGGTTAAAAAGTTTGGGGCAAGAGGACATATTAATTCTTTATATAAAATAAAAAAGAAAAATAATGTTTGTACTTGTGAAGACTTTGAAGTTGCTATTAGAAAGAAAATTAAAAGATGCAATATAAATGTTAATAATTTAGAGGTTAGAGTGATAAATGCTATTAATAGTAATGCTTATAAAAAACTAAAAGAAATTGATTTTCATAATTTGAAAAATAGTTTATTTTTGGGTACTGGAGGGTCATTTTCTGCTGCTATTTTTGCTTCTAAAGTTATAAATGAATTATATGGAAATAATAGCATTTCTTTATTACCTAGAGATGCATATTATAGAAATAATTCACTAGTTGATAGCATTTTCTTATTCTCTTATTCAGGAACTACCAATGATTTATTTGTTAGTACTTCTTCTCTAGATAATAAACTAAAATATATTATAACTAAAGGTGAAATAGGTAAAATAGTAACAAAAACTAAAATATCTAAAGATAATATTATAACTTATAGAACTGGTACTAATAAAGGTAAAGAAAGAGGATTTTTATCTTTTGAAGGGACACTTGCACCATCTAGTTTATTCTTAAAACTATATTTTGAGGTTAAAGGGTTAAAAGATATTGATGATTTTATAAGAGACTCTTTGAATTATTGGAAGAAATATTTTAGTGATTATTTTGATAATAATAAAGAGTTTTTAAGTAAGTTTTTCAAACAAAAAAATTGCTTTAATATTTTTGTAGGAGATTTTACTAGTGTTGCAGGGACTGATTTAGAAAGTAAAATAATAGAATCGGGGATATTTAGTTGTTTAATACATGAGAAAAAGAACTTTTCTCATGGTAGATTTATTAATTATGAACATTTAAGTGATAATAAAAATATTTATTTTAGGCAAAAAAATATAACTAAGTATGAGGAAGAACTACTAAATTATTTAGAAAAAGATATGAATTTAGTAGTTGAAAGTAGATATAATGGTATTTTATGTGAATATGATTTATTAGTAGCAAGTCAATATTTAATTTATTATATATCTAATTATTTAGATATAGATATATCAAAACCAACTTATAGTGAAAATGCAATGAAAATATATTTTTATAAAGGTGAAGTGTAAAGCAGTATTTTGAAATAAGTAGTAGCAATTAAAATATATTAATTTAGGAGGAATAACCGATAATGTTAGAAAAATTTATTGAAATTGCGAAGTCTTATAATTTATCAGTGGAAAATGTTTTATCTATTGCGTTAAATAGATATGGTGTTTTAGTTAATGGTATTCAAGATAATAGACTGAGATTTAATTTAGAACTATTAGATTCAAAGAAAAAAACATATTTTGCTGTCTGTGTAAATACATATTCTAATTCTCCATTTAGATTAATAAATAATGTTTTATATTTGGAAACTAAACCAGTAGGTAAAGTTACTGGAATTGAAAAGGATACATGTTTATCTACTTATTTTAGAAATAATAAAAAGGTTATTACATTTAATTCTAATTCAAGAAGCAAATGTGCTGGATGTAAATTTTGTGGAACATATAGTTTATCAGATGATGATGTTATGGAATTTGATACAGAAGAAAATATTCATAACTATTTTATACAATTATTAAAAGATAATAATATCGAAAGTATGCAAAGTATTGAAAATGTGACAATTTGTACAGGATGTTTTGACACGGAAGACAAATTGATTGAGCATCTATTATTGGTTAATGAAACATTTAAAAAAATGGGCTTTATGGGTAGTATTAACTATATTGGTTCACAACTAAGAGATTTTAATAAAATTAAAATGTTATCTGAAGAAATAAATGATTTTGGTATGTATCTGACAATAGAGAAATTCTTAGATAGAGAAAAGTTTATGAGACCAGAAAAAGCAAACTTATCAATATCTGATGCTAAAGAATTATTAAGTTATTGTACTTCATTAGGCATGACAACTACCTTTCTATATATATTAGGACTAGAAGATTTAGAGACAATTAAATTATATTTTAATTTTTTGAAAGATAGTATAAATAAATTTCCAATTATTCAAGTTTTCCAAAATTATACAGTTGACCAGGAATTATATAGGTGTGAAGAAGCTAAGGATATAGAATTCTACATTAAAGCTAGAAAAATAATAGATAAGATATTTGAAGATAAAAATATGAGCCCTAAAGCATGGGAATGTTTTAGAAGTTTATATTTTGAAAATAGTGAAAAGGGGCATGAAAAAATAAAATGTATGAAATCAAATTAATTAAAGATTATTTTTATGCATCGAATTATATTGTGCTATGTCAAATGTATTTAAATGAGTTTTTGAATTATAGAGATATATCAGAAAAAAATTTAAAAAAATACAACCCAGGACATTTAGGGACTAGTTTATCTATTAATTTTATATTGGCAAATTTAAATTATTTCTTAAATAGTAATGAATTCACAAGTAGATTAATAATAGGCACAGGTCATAGTGGTGTATCTTTAATTACTAATTTATGGATAAATGGAACATTAGAAAAATATTATGCAAATTATTCTGCTAATAAAAAAGGCTTAAATAATTTAATTAAAGATTTTGGAGTGGTTATAAGAAGTGAAATTAACCCACAGTATCCTGAAACTATATATGACGGGGGAGAATTAGGATATTCTTTGGGAGTTGCTTATGGATATGCATTAAATACTAGTGAAGATATAATTCCATGCATAATAGGTGATGGTGAAGCAGAAACAGGTACACTATGTTCGTCATGGCAGTTAAATAAATTATTGAAAACAAAAAGCAAAGTTCTTCCAATCATTAATTTAAATGGATTAAAAATGGGTTCACCTTCGTTTTTATCAAATTTTAATAATGATGAGTTAATTACATATTATTCCTTATTAGGTTACCAAGTTAATGTTATTGATGCCTCAAGAGAAAAAGATATATTTTCTACAATAGAGAATATGCAAAAAGCTTTATCAAACACTTTATCTCAAGAAAGCCCGTTAATTATTTTTCGCTCTAGTAAAGGATATACTTTGCCTAAAGTTAATGGTATTAATTTTGAAAATCTTCTAAGTGTACATAAGAATCCATTGCAAGAATATGATTCTAAAGAAAAAATTAATATAATTAAAACGTTTTTAAAACATTATGAAACTGAGATTTTTAACGAAGATAATGAAATTAATTTCAAATATACTAATTTTAAAACTGCAATAAAAAAAGATAAGAAATTAACAGTTAATAAAATGGACATAGGTAATAATGATTATGGTGGTATCAAAAATTTAGAAGTTTTTCTTTCAGCATTTATGGGTAACAATGATTTTAAAATATTTTCTCCTGATGAGATTTTCTCTAATAAATTAGGATCATTAAGTTTTAATACTATTGAGTTATTAAATGAAAATGTACTACAAGCATTATATCAAGGCTATATTCAAGCTGGGAACAATGGCTTATATGTAAGTTATGAAGGTTTTATGCCTATAATTACGAGTATGATAACACAATATTATAAATATTTAAAACAGAAATGTCAGTTAGATAATTATAACAGTACATTTTCTATGAATTATCTTTTGACTTCAACTTGTTGGGAAAATACTTATTCTCATCAAAATCCAGAGTTTGTTAATTCTTTATTAGTAAGGGATGACACGTTTTACTCTATATTATATCCAAAGGATGGCAGTAGTCTTGTAAAATGTGCAGAAAAAGCTCTATACTCAAAAAATCAAATAAATATAATTGTAACATCTAAAAGGCATAATAAAATGTATCAAGAGTATGAAAGTTCTAATATTTCTATTGAAACTTTAATAGAATGTAGGAATCCACGTTTGATTTTATGTGCTACTGGTGATTATATGTTAGATATAATTATTAAAGTTTATAAAACTTTAAAACCAGATAATCCAAATATAAAAGTTATTTATGTAACAAATCCTAAACTACTTGACAAGAATAGCAAAAAAGGATTATCAGATTTGGAATTTTATAATTATTTCAATAAGAATTTACCCATAGTTTATTTATTTGCTGGTTATCCAAGTATTATTAAGTCTTTATTATATGAAAGAAATGTTGAGTGTGAAATTTTGGGATATAATGATCAAATATCTATATGTGGAAATTTAGAAAATACTACAAAATATAATGGATTATCAGTTTTAGATGTAGAAGAAAAATGTAGTACTTATTTAGAAAAAAAGTATTAAAGAGGGGCAAAATATGAATAATTATGAATTTTGGGAAAACTATAATAACTTAGTTAGAGAAGAGATAAAAAAGTTATGTTCAAAAAAAGATAAACTATCTATTGATTTGCATATTCATTCTAATTATAGTTCAGATGGAAAACAAAATTTAAATCAAATTTTACAAACAACAAAGGAAAAAGGTTTTGATGTTATAGCAATTACAGATCATGATTCGATAGATGTATATGATGAATTATATAACATAGTTTCAAAAACTCTTACTTATCCATTAATAATACCAGGAATAGAGTTTACTATAGATAATAAGGAGTATGGTAATCAATGCCATTTGCTACAACTATTTATTAATCCAAAAGATCAAATTATTCAGAAAGATGTCTTGAAAAATTATGAAGCGATGTTTAATAGAAGCAAAAAACAATTTGAAAGATTAAAACAGAATTTAGCAATTCAAGAATTAATAAAAAGTAATAACATATATTTATCTTATAATGAATATAAGAAATATCTTATGGAAAATGAATATATTCCTGAGTATGACACACTATGTTCCTATTTGATTGAAAAATTTAAGAAAAAAGGTATTACCACATTTAATGTTTTGGAAAAGTTAGAAAAATACAATAAAGAAGATTGCTTTGAAGATAGGAAAAAATATAAAACAAAAAGGTATGCAAAGTTAAGAGAAAAATATTCTATAAACGATAATAATAAATATAATGCCAGGTTCCTGTTGTCTATGTTAGCTGTAAGAGAAGTTGATGATGATTGGTGGCCGAAACCAGCTTGTGGGAGTTTATCAGTAAATTCTTATGGACAATTAAAAATAGATGAAATTAATAATAAATATGATATATATTTTGCTCATCCTACTGAAAAAAGTTTGAAAGTAGTTGATAAAATAGTAAAGAGTAAAAAGAATATAAAAGGGCTAGAATTAAATATTAGAAATGATTATAGAAATATTGAAAGTTTCTATAAAATATTGAAAGAAAATAAATTAATAGAAATAAAAGGTTCTGATAGTCATGATGCTTCCTTACAATTTTATAAAAATATGAATTTCTTCATGATAGACTCTAAAGAATTTGAAAAAATAGCACACTGATTTTAGGGGTGATTATTGTGAATAAAGTAGATTTACATTTACATACAAGTTTGTCAGATGGGTTAATGAACCCTGAAGATGTTGTTGCCTTAGCAAAACAAAATAAATGTAAAGTCATTGCAATAACTGATCATGAATTATCAAATAACTATGAACAGCTTGAAAAAAAATATGATATAAATATTATCCCAGGAATTGAGTTTAATACATCTGTATCAAATTTACATTTGCTTGGATATGGAATTACTGATTTTGAAAAACTTGATGAAAAAATGACAGAATTAAGAAAACTAAATGAAGTGATATGTATAGAAGTTATTGAAAAATTAAGAAACGATGGTTTTGATGTTTCAGTAGAAAAATTAAAAGAATATTTATATAAAATAAAACTAGATTGCAATATATTAGATAAAAGGAAACTTGTTAAATATTTAATGCATATGGGATATTCTAGTAGTATTGTAGATACATATAATAAATTAATTGGAAAGGGTCAGAAATATTATATATCAAATATAAAACTTAACCCTAAAGAAATAATAGAGCTAGTTGGATTATGCGGAGGAAGAACTGTTCTTGCTCATCCAAATACAATAACAAACGATAATGAAGAACTTCAAATATATATAAATGAATTAAAAGATTATGGCTTATTTGGTATAGAAGTTATTAACTCTAAAATGAAATTAAATCAAATCGAATATTATCAATATATTGCAAAAAAGTTTAATTTATTAGAAACATTTGGATCTGATTTTCATAATCCTACAAGTGACTCTATTGGACTAGAAATAGATTCGGAAAAAGTAGAAAAAATATATGATAGTTTAGTCTTAAAAAAGAGATTATGATATAATGATAAATATTGAAGGAGGCGTTTTTATGTCATTAAAAAGGGGAATTGTTGAATTAGTTGATTATGATGAAAATTGGCAAGAAGAGTACAAAAAGGAAGAAAAACTATTAAAGGATGTTTTAGGAGAGAGAATTAAAGAAATTCATCATATTGGAAGTACATCCATTCCGGCTTTAAAAGCAAAACCAGTTATAGATATTTTAGTTGTAATAGATGATTTTGATGAGATTAAAGAAATTGAAAAAGAATTAAGTTCTTATGATTACGAAAATAGAGGGCATCAGGGAGTTCCAGATAGGTATTTTTTTGCAAAAGGTCCTGAAGAAGCAAGAAGCCACTATCTTCATTTTGTAGAACCTAATAGTAATACATATTATAATCAAATTTATTTTAAAAGATATTTATTAGAGCACCAAGAATATATAAAAAAATATTGCGAGTTAAAACAAGAACTTGCCTCTAAATATGCCAATGAAAGACCTAAATATACTAGTGGAAAAAATGAATTTATTACTAATGTGATAAAAATGGCTAAAGAGGAATATGATGATTAAGATTGTATCTTTTGATATTGGAGGCACTTTATTAAAAAATGAAGACCTTGGTAGTCAAAATCAGTATGGACTAAAAGAATTAACAAAATTATTAAATTTACCTTATGAAAATGTTAGAGATGCTTATAAAGATGTATTTCAAAAGACAAAAGGTAGTTTTAATGAACTCATTAGCAAATTTTGTAATAAATTAGGTATTGAATCTAATAAAACAATAATTGATTTTTTTCATAATAAATTTTTTATAGAAAGTAAGAAACAAGTTATTTTATCAGAGGACGTTTCACTTATTAAGAATTTAAAATCAAATGGATATAAAGTTATATTATTTTCTAATAGTTGTTGTTTATTAAATAACGATACAATAAATGAAGTATTAGATTATGTTGATAATATTTTTTATTCTTATGACATTGGATATACAAAAGATGATGAAGAAAGTTACAAATATATAGAAAAAGTTATGAATGTTAAACCAAATGAAATATTACATATTGGTGATACTTTAAAAAGTGACTATTATATGCCCAAAAAACACGGTTGGAATGTTTTATATTATGGTAATAGTGATGAAGCAGATGTTAAATCAATAGAGTTTCTAATTGATTTAATTGACATATTAAAAATTTAATAGGCTAGAAAGGAAACAGAAAATGACAAAAGAAGAAATATTTATATATGAAAAAAATAGGTTAGATAACGTAATAGATATAATAAATAGACAAATCAAAGAAGCTGAAAAAAAATTTAATAATCAAGAGCATACAATTATTGGTTTTAAAGAAGGACAAAGAGGTACACAATTTATTAGACAAGGGTTAATGTCTTTATATGCTACTGAAATAAATAATCTTAAGTCAGTATTAGCTAACCCTTATTTTGGAATGTTTCAATTTAAAGATAATAATAATGAGACTACTGATATATATTTAGGAAAAAAAGCAATATTGGATGAAAATGCTAATGTTATTGCATATGATTGGAGAAGTCCAGTATGTTCAATGTATTATGATTATAATATTGGTAAAGCAGAATATATTGGTACTAATGGAGTTAAAAATTTTGGTGAAATATTGAAAAAAAGACAAATAATAATAAAAAATGGGGAATTACAAGATGTAGAAGAGCAAGATACTTTATCTAATGATAGTATTTTATTAAAATATTTAACTGAAAACTCAGATGCACGTTTAAAGTCCATTATTGCTACAATTCAAAGAGAACAAAATCATATAATAAGAAGTCCATTAAAGAGTGATTATATTGTTCAAGGAACGGCAGGAAGTGGAAAAACTACAGTAGCATTACATAGAATAGCATATCTACTATATAATGAAGCTAAAAGCATAAATGAATCTGATTTTATGATAATAGGTCCTAATAAATATTTCTTAAATTATGTATCTGATCTTTTGCCTGATTTAGATATAAAAAATGTCTCTCAATTTACATTTGATGAGATAGCTTTAAAAAATATAGGAGTATCTAAGATTAAAGTAGAAAGTATGAATAAGACTTTGCAAGGAATATTAAGAGAAGAGATAGATGAAAATATAATTGCTTTCAAATCTTCAATTGAATTTTTAAAGTTAATTGAAAATTATATTAATTTATATATTGATTCTCATTTTATAGATGATATTGTATATGAAGGAATTAAACTTTATAGTGCAGAAGATATAAGACTTAATTTTAATAATAATATGTTTGGAAACGATAAAAGTTGTAAAGAAAAGGCTAATGAACTTATTAAGAGATTAACAAAAAAAATTAAGAATAATTCTGAGGATTTATCTTATGGTATATGGTTAAAATATAGAGATGAGATTTTAAATTTATCTCAAGATGATCCAAAAAGAAAAGAAATTTTAGAGAAAGTTAATAAAGCTCAAGCTGAAATAAAGAAAGGTTGTCCAACTGTTGTTAAAGAATATTTTAAGTTTTTGAAGGTGAATCCTTTAGCTTTATATCAGACATTTATAGAAAATTTAGATACAATTTATCCTAATGAAATGTTTGATATTAAGAGATTACAGGAATATACAAATTTAAATCTTTCTAAAAAACAAGCTAAATTTGAAGATTTAGCTCCCTTATTATTAATTAATTATATGATAAATGGTGTAAAAGATTTTAAAGAGTATTCGTATTTAGTCATAGATGAGGCACAAGATTTAAGCTTGGCAGAATACTATATGTTAAAGAAATTGTTTCCTAAAGCAAAATTTAATGTATTTGGTGATGTAAATCAATCTATTTATAATTATCAATCAATTCATAATTGGGATGAATTAAATAGTCTTATATTCGATTCTAAAGCTAATAAATTAGAACTGAATAAAAGTTATCGTACAACAGTTAATATTTCTAATGTCTCAAATTTAATATTAAGACAAATGAGTCAAGAACATGCTGAATGTATAGCAAGAACTGGTGATGAATTATTATTAAGCAATGATATTTCATGCCAAAATATTATTCTTCAAATTAAAACGTTGCTGGATAAAGAATATCAATCTATCGCAATCATTTGTAAAGATGATAAAGAAACACATGATATATATAGTAAATTGAAAAAGATGAGATTAAATATATCTGAAATTACCGAAAACAATGAACAGTATAATGGAGGATTGTGTATCATGCCATCATATTTATCAAAAGGGCTAGAGTTTGATGCTATAATTATTTATAATGCAAATGCTAAAAATTATTCTTCAACAAATATAGATATGAAACTTTTATATGCTGCAACTACAAGAGCAATGCATGATTTAGTTATAAATTATGATGGTGAATTATCTTTACCATTAAAATCATTAGAAAAGAAAAATAAAGTATTAAAAAAAGTTAAGTAAAATATGAGTGAATAAAGATATTTTATTGTTAATCTAAAGAAAATATTTTTATCGCTTGAAATGAAAGAAGTTATGACATAGTTTAATAACTAATGATTAGTGGCATATGTTCATTAGTCTATGGTTAATTTTACATAGTTTTCTGTGAATATCATTTATTATAAAAGGAGAAATATATATGGAAAAAATTGATTCTAAAAATTTTATAGGTAAGGAAGTTAATATTGTTATAGATAGAGCTTTAGGAACTAAACATCCTAAACATGGCTTTGTTTATACTGTTAATTATGGTTATGTACCTAATGTAATTAGTGGAGATGGAGAAGAGTTAGATGCTTATTTATTAGGAGTATTTGATCCAGTAGAAAATTATAAAGGTAAGTGCATTGCAGTTATTCATAGAACTAACGATGATGATGATAAAATAATTGTAGTGCCAGAGGGTGTTAATTATACTGATGATCAAATAAAAGCTTTAACAGAGTTCCAAGAGAGATTTTTTGAATCTGTAATTATAAGATAATGATAGTAAAAAGAAAGATAGAATCAAGTTTTGTTTCTATCTTTTATACATCTAAATAAATGATTTTATTACCATATTTCTCTATTAAGTTAACTAGAGTCTTAAAACTTATAAAAATAGTATAATCATTTCTATTAGGATGAACTCCTATAGTCTTATTAATTAATTCTTTATCAAAGACAAAGATAACTTCATAGTTTTTATCATAAATAAAGCCAAGTGGTGAGAAAGAACCTTTCTCTACGTTTAGATATTTTTTTAACCTTTCGGAACTTCCAAAAGAAAGACGAGTGCTTAAGCCTTTTGATATCTACCTTTTTGTCAGGATGACAAGTAACTAAATAATGGACTTTACCATTAGCATTTCTTAAAAATATATTTTTAGGAATAAGACCAACTTTTTCTAAATTAATATCTTTAATCTCCTCTATAGTATAGACTCTTTTATGATTAATAATTTTATAATCTATATTTTTTTGTTTATAACTTCTAAAATATCTTGTATTTATATCATTTCTTCGTTTACTAAATGTTATTACAAAATACTAAAAAATATACTAAATACTAAAAAATATCAGTAAAAAAGAGTAAAAATAATTAATTAATAAAGAATAGGTAGAAATTGATAAAAATAAATTTTACCTATTTTTTC
>CALVVB010000010.1 GCA_944363735.1 uncultured Bacilli bacterium
AGTGATATGTTGGATACTTGCATAAATTTAACATTTATGATATTATTAATATGTCAAAGAAATTTGCATAAACTAAAAAAGAGGAACATTTGATTTCCGAGCGAATGTCTCCTCCATAAGTTTTGAACTTGACACTCTTCTCAAATGTTGATTAGAGTGTCGCTATTTATATTTTAATGGCAAGTATTAGTAAAGCAAGACTAATTAGAAGAATTGAAAGTTGTTTTAATGTTTTTATAATAAATGTTTTTAACTTCATTTTCTTCTACCTCCTTTTTGGAGGTACGACACTCATATCAAATGTTCCTACATATATAGTATCATACTGTAATCTGTATAACAATAAGACAAGAGATAATTTTAACTGGTAATTTATGGTAATGAAGGACTTAGATATTCTAACTCCTTTTTTTTGACATATTATTTATTAGGTGATAAAAATGTTGTTTAATTTATTTGATAGTCTAAGAGGTTTCTTTACTTTTACAGCAAGTTACTCTAATCAAGTCTTTAAAGAACCACTATCAAAAGAAGATGAAGAAGAATGTATTAAAAAAATGGGTGAAGGAGATAAGGAAGCTCGTAATAAACTAATAGAACATAATCTTAGATTAGTCGCTCATATTGTTAAAAAGTTCGATTATAAAAACGTTGATCAAGATGATCTTATTAGTGTTGGTACTATTGGTCTTATTAAAGGTGTAGATACCTTTGTTCCTAATAAAGGGAATCGTCTTACTACTTATTGTGCTAAATGTATTCAAAATGAAATCCTAATGTACTTTCGTGCTAACAATAAAAACAATAAAAATATTTCTTTAAATGAACCTGTTGGTTTTGATAAAGAAGGAAATGAAATATCAATACTAGATGTTATAAAAGCCCCAAGACCTGATTTTATTGAAGAGATTAATTTAAAAGATAATGTTAAACTTTTAAATGACTATTTGAAAGTATTAAGTAAAAGAGAAAGGGAAATTATTGTTAAAAGATACGGTTTAGATGGTAATGATTTATGGACTCAAAAAATGATTGCAGATAAACTAAATATCTCTAGAAGTTATGTATCTCGTATTGAAAAAAGGGCATTAACTAAAATACTTAGAGAGTTTATTAAAAATAATAAGTATAATGATGTAGATTTTAGTTAATAATACTAGTGAAATTATTAATAACTTGATATACTAGTATTAGGAGTGACATTATGAAAGTAAAAAAAAGAAGAAATGTTAAAAGTAATATGTTTTTAAATATTGTTTTATGTAGTGTTTTTTTGCTTTTATTTCTTCTTTTTTTATTTGTGCCTAAAATATATTTAAAAGGTGATAGTAAAGTTACTGTCAATATAAATTCTAAATATGAAGATAAGGGAATTGAAACTAACTTTTTAAATGAAAAAGAAAAAAAGAAGATTAAAATAATTAATAATGTTAATACTTCTAAAAAAGGTACTTATGAAATTAAATATATTTATAAAAATAACTTATATACTTATGAAGTAAAAAGAACTATTATAGTTAAAGATTTAAGTGCCCCAGAAATAATATTAAATGGAAATAAGACTGAGTATTATTGTCCTAATGGTAAATATGAAGAAGATGGTTATAAAGCCTATGATAACGTTGATGGAGATATTACAGATAAAGTAGAAGTTACTAAAGATAAAGATAAAATTGTTTATAAAGTAAAAGATAGTTCTAATAATATTAATACTGTAACTAGAAAACTATATGCAAAAGATAATGAGAAACCTACCATTACTTTAAATGGTTCTCCTACTATTTTTTTACCTCTTAATGAATCTTATGTAGAAGAAGGTGCTACTGCCTCTGATAATTGTGATTTAGATATTTCTAATAAAATAGATATTACTAATAATATAGATATCTCTAAAATAGGCGATTATGAAGTGAAATATAAAGTAAAAGATAGTAGTAATAATAAAAAAAATATAGTAAGAGAAGTAAAAGTTAGAAAGAATTTAGAACCTAATACCATTTATCTTACTTTTGATGATGGGCCAAGAGATGGTACTACGAATGTTATTTTAGACATTCTAAAAGAAAAAGGAGTTAAAGCCACATTTTTTGTTACTAATAATGGTAGTGATGAATTAATTAAAAGAATTGTAGATGAAGGACATACCATTGGTATTCATACTGCAAGTCATAAATATGATATTATTTATGCATCAGTTGACAATTATTTTAATGATTTAGAATTAGTAAAACAAAGAATTTATAACTTAACAGGAGTAAAGACAAATTTAATTAGATTTCCAGGTGGTTCTAGCAATACCATTTCTAAAAAGTATAGTGAAGGTATTATGACTATATTAACTAATGAAGTATTAAAAAAAGGTTATCAATATTATGATTGGAATATTGAAAGTGGTGATACTTCTTTTGCAACTAATAAAGTAAAATTGTATAATAGTGTTACTAGTAAATTATCCCATGATAAATATAATGTTATATTAATGCATGATACTAAAACATATACAAGAGATGCTTTAAGAGAAATTATAGACTATGGTTATAATAACGGTTATAAATTTAGTTCTATAAATTCTGATGATATGTTAATAAGACAAAGAGTTAACAACTAGAATTATTTTAAAAAATAGTATATACTGATATAAAGGAGTAAGAGCATGAAATATTTACCAGATATTTATAAAAAAAATATTTTTGATATTAATTATAATAAATTAAAGAAAAAAGATATTAAATGTTTAATATTTGATTTAGATAATACATTAGCTTTAATAGATAGTAATAGAGCAGAAGATAATGTTAAAAAGTTAATTACAGATTTAAAAAAAAGTTTTATAGTAGTTATAGTCTCTAATAGTCCTAAAAGAAGAGTGTCTTCTTTTGGTAAGGCTTTAGAGGTTGATTATTATCCCTTTGCCCTCAAACCTAATATTAGAACTTTAAAAAAGATTAAATCTAAATATAATTTAGAATCTTGTGATATTGCTATCATAGGAGATCAATTTATTACAGATATGGGGTATGGTCATAAAGGAAAAATTACTAAAATATTTGTAGATCCCCTAGCAGTTAAAGATTTAAAGATTACTAATATTAATAGATATTTAGAAGGAAAGATTATGTCTAAATATAGTAAAAATAATCTTTTCAAGAAAGGAAAATATTATGGATAGTGATAAGTATTGTCTTGGATGTGGAGTTAAACTTCAAGATGAAAATGTTTTAGGAGAAGGTTATACGACAAGTTTAGAAAAAGATTATTGTCAAAGATGCTTTAGGATTAAAAACTATGGAGAATATCAAGTAGTTGCAAAAAGTAATGATGAGTATATAGATATTCTTAAAAGCGTAGGGGAAACTAAAGATTTAGTTTTATATATAGCAGATTTACTTAATATAGAAGAAGATATTAATAAAATAAGAGATATTATTCCTAATAAGATGATTTTAGTCTTAAATAAAAGAGATATCCTCCCTAAATCAGTAAATGAAGATAAACTAATAGAGTATTTTAAAGATAATAATATTTTTGATAAAGTAATAGTTATTAGTAGTGAAAAAAACTATAATATAGATTATCTTTTAAAACAAATTAAACTATATCAAACTACTAATAATGTCTATGTAGTAGGTCATACTAATGCTGGTAAGAGTACTTTAATAAATAAACTATTAAAGAACTATTCTACTAGTGATAGAGAACTTACTATATCACCACTTCCTTCTACTACACTAAATACAGTTGAAATAGAAATTAATGAGTATTTAACTCTTATAGATACTCCAGGACTAGTTGATAGTGGTAGTATAGTTAATTATATTAGTGATGAAGATTTTAAGAGAATAAGTCCTAAAAAAGAGATTAAGCCTAAAACCTTTCAACTTAGAAAAGGACAAAGTGTAATAGTAGATAACTTCTTTAGAATAGATTATGTAGAAGGGGAAAGAAATAGTTTTACTTTCTATATGTCTAATGATTTAAAGATTAGAAGAATATCTAACAAGCATGATAATTTAAAAGACTTACAGAAAAGAACTTATGAGATGGGTTATGATGAAGATATATGTATTAATGGATTAGGCTTTGTCAAAGGTGTTAATAAAGGAATAGTTGATATATATTTAGATTCTAAAGTAAGTACTTATAAAAGAAGTAATTTAATATAATTGATATTTTGTAATATTTATAGTAAAATTTAGTTAAGGAGAGAAAAGTTATGAATAGTGAATTTATAAATGAAGTAGAAAATAAAATGAAAGGAACTCTTGCTAACTTAGAAAAACGTTTTACAACAGTTAGAGCAGGACGTGCTAATCCATCTAGTTTAGATGGTGTTATGGTTGATTACTATGGATCTATAACCCCTCTAAAAAGTCTTGCAACAATATCAGTTCCTGAAGCAACACAGTTATTAATTAAACCTTTCGATAAAGGATGTTTAAATGATATAGATAAAGCTATTGTCGCTGCTAATCTAGGATTTAATCCTTCTAATGATGGAGAAACTATTAGAATAGTTATACCAGCTTTAACAGAAGAAAGACGTAAAGAACTTACTAAACAAGTTAAAGCAATGGCAGAAGAAGCTAAAGTATCTATTAGAAATATTAGACATGAAGCTAACGAAAAAATAGAGAAAATGGAACTTCCTGAAGATGAAGAAAAAGGTATGATGAAGGATGTTCAAGATTTAGTTAATGAATATAATAAAGATATAGATAATATTTATAAAGATAAAGAAAAAGAATTGATGACTGTATAGTAGTGTTTTACACTACTTTTATTTTTATAAGAAAGTATAATTTTTAAATTATATAGTAGATACTAATAATAAATTAAATCTTAGTATTAAATTTTTATCAAGGACTTAACATATAATATCAATAGTATTATGATAAAAATAATAAGGTATAGTACTAATTTAAGGATAATTGTAAAACGGTTGGAATAGTATAAATTTCTTTACTTTTAATTATCCCTTTAGTATATATCTAGTACTTATAAAGTGGTGATAAAATGTTTGATTTCAATATAGATAAAAGTAAAAAAGATTTTTATTATCCTTTAGAAATGAAAATATATAGAGAAATTCTTATTAAAGAAAAGGTAAATGAAAAAGGTAAGCTTTCAAGTAAAGATTATGAACGCTTATTATTTGGTATTAGTATAGATGTTTATGATGGTATAGATAATTTAAAAGAATGGCATACATTTTCTTTTAAAGGTTCATTATATGCATATTCATCATTAGGTATTTTTATCCCCAGATTTAAAAAAATTAGAAATTTGACTAAAAATGGGTTTCAAAGTGAAAGACTAGCTGTTGATAATTATAAAAAAGTTCTTACAGGTATTGAAATTACTAATGATACTAGAAGCCTTAACGATGTTAAGATTTTAATACAACAGTTATATAATGCAGAAAAATATTCTAGTAACTATAGTAAATATATGAGTGATTTAAAAAGAATAATTACTACTAAAAGTTTTAATGATACATGTAATGAAGACTTAGTTTTAGAAATGCAAAAAAGAAGAGACAAGGTTTTATCATTAGAGAAGAGTTACTCACTTAATAAAAAATAAATTTTCTATTTACAATTAACTTTTAAATATGTTATATTAGTTCATGAAATAACTGTGATTAGGAAGTAGTAATAAATGATTTCTTTAAAGAGAGTCTATGGCAGGTGGAAATAGACAAGGATAGTTTATGAATTCATCTTAGGAGTTCCTATAACAAAATTATAGGCGTTGATTGCGTTAAAATTAATGAGAATAGTTAATAACTATAAATTAAGGTGGTACAGCGTAAGTTCCTTTGACGCCCTTAAATTATAGTTGTTTTTTATTTTAGGAGGAGTTTATGATAAAAAGATTCATATGGGATTTAGATGGTACGATTCTAGATGGAGATTTTTCTAGGGAGGAAGAACTATTTAAAGTAAACTTGAGTGAAGAAGAATTTTTTAAATTTAATAAACAACGATGTTATTTAATTAATGAGTATGAAAGGTTATATTCTAAATATAATAGAAAAATGTTAAGTGATTTTTTGAGTATAAAAAGTGGTGTTTTAATTAGTCAAGATTTAGTTGATAAGTGGATTAATTACATGATAGAAGTTAATGAAACTATTCATTCTGGAGTAGAAGATGTTTTAGATTATTTAAACGAATCAGGAATAGAGAATGTTATCTATTCAAATTGGTTTACAGAAACTCAAGTAGGAAGACTTAAAAAAGTAAGATTAGATTCATACTTTAAAGAAATAATCGGATCCGATCATTATATGAAACCTAGTAGAGAAGGATTTCTTCATGCTTGTGGACCTTATAAGGCTAGAGATTGTGTGATGGTTGGAGATAACTATATTAAAGATATAGAAGGAGCTAGAAAAGCAGGACTAAATGCTATTTATTATAGTCCTAAAGAAGATGTAAATGTTCCTCATATAAAAAAATTAATTAAGATAAAGGAGATGTCAGAAGATGAATATAGAAGATATTAAAAAAGAAATAGAAAAAGATTTAGAAAATGTTAAAGACTTAAAAGAATTAAATGAAATACATATCAAATACTTAAGTAAAAAAGGTATTATTACAGAATTAAATAGTAAGATTAAAGATATTCCTAATGATAAGAAAAAAGAGTTTGGGATGGGAGTAAACTCTTTAAGAACTTATTTTAATGAAGGATATAATGCTATAAAAGAGAAACTTGAGAGTGATGAGTTAAATAAGAAATTAGAGAATGAATCTATTGATATTAGTTTACCTAGTACTAAAGTTCCTATTGGTGCTCCTAATATTTTAGAGAAATTAATAGAAGAAGTTGAAAAAATATTTATGTCTATGGGTTATGATGTAGTTGATGGACCAGAGGTTGAGGAAGATAAATATAACTTTGAAATGTTAAATATCCCTAAAGGACATCCTGCAAGAGATGCTCAAGATACATTTTATATTGAAGGAGAAGAAATATTACTTAGAAGTCAAACTTCTCCTGTTCAAGTTAGAACAATGTTAAAAGCAGAAGGCAAGAAACCAGTTAGAGTTATTTGTCCTGGTAAGACATATAGAAGAGATGATGATGATGCGACTCATTCTCATCAATTTATGCAGATAGAAGGTTTATTAGTTGATAAAGATATATCTCTTGCTGATTTGAAAGGAACTTTTGAGGTTGTTTTCAAGAAATTATTTGGTACTGATGTAGAAGTCAGATTAAGACCAAGTTATTATCAATTTACAGAACCATCAGTTGAAGTAGATATTAGTTGTTTTAATTGTAAAGGAGAAGGCTGTAATATTTGTAAGCACACAGGATTTATTACAATTTGTGGAGCAGGAATAGTTCATCCTGACGTACTTAAAATGAGTGGTTTTGATCCTAGTGTTTGGTCAGGATTTGCCTTTGGTTTTGGAGCAGAGAGAGTTGCCATGCTTAAATATGGTATTAATGATTTAAGAGTTTTCTATAATACAGATTTAAGAGAAGTTAATAATTTTGACAGAGAGGAGATTGGCAGTAATGATTAATTTAGAGTGGGTAAAAGATTATATCGATATAAGTGACCAAGATTTAGAAAAGTTAGCAGTTAAAATAACAGAATCTGGTATTAATATTGAAAAAGTTATTACTAACAAAATAGATAATCTAGTTATTGGTAAAATTGTATCATGTGTTGATCATCCTGATAGTGATCATTTACATTTATGTCAGGTTGATATAGGTAAAGAAGAACTTCAACAAATAGTATGTGGAGCGTCTAATGTAAGAGAAGGACTTAAAGTAATAGTAGCATTACCTGGATCAGTATTACCAGGAGACTTTGCCATTAAATCGAGTAAGATTAGAGGAGTAGAATCTAATGGTATGATTTGTGCTTTATATGAACTAGGTCTTGAAGAGAAGACTGATGAGACATATGCTAAAGGTATTGAAGAGTTAAATAGTGATGCTCCTATTGGAAAAGACCCTCTTGTTTATTTAGGATTAGAAGATACTTTATATGAATTAGATATTCATAAGCATCGTAATAATGATTGTTATTATCATCTTGGTTTTGCTTATGAAATTTCTGCTATTTTAAATAGAAAGGTAAAACTACCTGATTTATCTTATAAAGAAGATAAAGATAATGTTAACAATCATTTTAATTTAGAAGTAAAAACTACTAAATGTCCATATTATTTAGCAAAAATGGTTACTAATGTTGAAATTAAAGAGTCACCTGATTTTATTAAAAGAAGATTATTATCAGTTGGTATGAGGCCAATAAATAATGTTGTAGATATTTCTAATTATGTTATGTTAGAGTTTGGTCAACCTCTTCACTTCTTTGATAAAGATACTTTAGGTGATAAAATCTTAGTTAGAGATGCAAAAGAAGATGAAGTAATTACTACTTTAGATAATAAAGAAAGAACACTTAGAAGTAGTGATATAATTATTACTGATGGAGAAAAACCTGTTTGTATAGCTGGAGTTATGGGAGGACTTAATACTGAAGTTGAGCCTACTACTAAAAATATCTTGATAGAAGCAGCTATCTTTGATCCTGTTAGTATTAGATATACAGCATCTCATTTAGACCTTAGAAGTGAAGCTAGTATAAGATATGGTAAAGGACTAAGTTATGAATATACTAATTATGCCCTTGATAGAGCCTGTTACTTACTAGAAAAATATGCTAATGCTACTATTTTATCAGGTACAGTTAAACATGATAAAATAGATAAGATTCCAAAAGTAGTAGAGTTTTATCCAATAGATGTAGATAAAATGCTTGGTATTAAAATAGATGAAGATATTATGAAACATGAACTTGAAAGATTAGATTTTCCTTATACTATTAATGATGGTAAGTTTAGTGTAACTATTCCTAGTAGAAGACTGGATATTGAATCTAATGTTAATGATATAGCAGAAGAAATTGGTAGACTTTATGGTTATCAAAACATCAAAGGAACTCTTCCTAAAATAGAAGTAAGAAGAGGAGAGTATGTAGGTGATGTTAAATATCGTAAAGCTATTTCTAAACGCCTTAGAAGTTTAGGACTTAATGAAGTTAAGACTTATACTTTAGTGTCACCATCTATGGCTAGTAGCTTTGATTATGAAGGAAAAGATAAAATTACTTTACCTAATCCTATGAGTATAGATAAAAGTGTTATTAGAACAAGTTTAATACCATCTCTATTAAATACTTATAACTATAATAAAGCTCGTAAGGTAGAAGATATAAATATCTATGAGATTGCTAAAACTTATGATAAATATTATAATGAAGAATCTAAGATTGCATTTCTTATGAAAGGTAATTATCTTATTAATCCATGGAAAGGTTCTGTAAAAGTAGACTTCTATTTGATGAAAGGAATAGTTGAAAGTATTCTTGATTACTTAGGATTCAAAAACCGTTATAGTTTTGTTAAGAGTAGTGTTTCTGATTTACATCCAGGAGTATCAGCAGATATCCTTCTTGACCGTAAAAGAATAGGGATTATGGGTAGAGTTCATCCTAAAGAATGTAGGGATGAAGTATATGTATGTGAACTATCTTTAAATGCTTTAATGACTAAAGTTAAACCATTAAAATATAAAGAAGCTTCAAAATATCCAACAATAGTTAAAGACGTTGCTTTCATTGTACCTAAGTCTATGTCATCAAGTGAAGTAGAGGCAGTTATTAAAAAAGCAGGAGGAAGACTTCTTAGTGAAATAAATGTCTTTGATGTTTATGAAAAACTTGATAATGATAAGAAATCTATCGCTTATAACCTAACATTTATGGATAATAATAGGACTTTAACTGATGAAGAAGTAATGAGTGTCTTTGATAATATTATTAATAAAGTGACTACTACATTAGATGTAGAATTAAGAGGATAATTATGTCTTTGAATTATGGATATCATATAACTTATAAATCATATATAAATTCAATATTAAAAAATGGACTCGTTCCAAGTGTTGGTAAAAATAGTATGAGTGTTAATGAACAACAACCTTTAATATATTTTACAACATTTGATTATATAGATACTTGGATTGAAAGATTTAATTTAGATAAAGATCAAATAATAATTTTAAAATTTCCATATGATGAATTTGGAAAAAGGTATGATACTGCTAATGATATGTTTATTACCACTATTGTAGAAGCAATAGATATAATGGTTATTGATAATAATATAGAGTTACCTTTAGAGGAATATTATAAAAGAAATAAAGACTTACTTGATATAGAAACTAAAAAAACTATAAATTCTCTTTTAAAGACGATTGCTAAACGATTAAAACAAATTGAATTTGTATCTTTGAAACCTGAAGATAGCTGGGATTATAATGAAACAGAACCAAATTTAGTAGATATCTTGGAAGCATTAAAGCTAATTAGAAGTATAGACAATAAAGAGCAGTATAAAGATGTTTCACTACATATCAAAAAAACAAGTATTAGAGAAACTTTATGAAAACAATTTAGAAATAACAAATGAAAGTGCAATATATAAATTAATAGACATAATTTTTACAGATTCTTTATCAAATAGTGAACCAAAAATTAAACTTATGAATTTTAATATTGCAACAATTTTGTTAAGCATGGATTTGTTTTATAGACAATTAGATAGATATAATAGAACTTTAAAAAAATATGGAGATGACAATAGAAATTGGAATATCGATGTTTTGCAGATACCATCTATAACTAACATAGTCAATAGTGATCAAAATTTAAATTTCATTAAAGAAGAAATAATGATGTTGTATAGTAATATCCAAAAAAGGGTCAACAAAATTTAGTAAGAAATCATGCATTAATAAATAATATGTCAAGAGAAAAAAGATGGATGGTGGGAAAGAATAAATAAAAATGTTAGGAATGTCTCCTAACATTTTTTAAGTTGCAAGTTCACTATAGACATTTTTATCATAATTATGTTGTTCTTTTTCTAATTCATTTAACTCACTAGTAGTTATTAAAAAGAAATTATATTCTAAGATATCACTACCATCAGTAGTAATTGGATCATCCCAAGTAAGATCTAAATGATACCAAGTATTATTTAAATAAACAGCATTCCAAACATGATTTTCTGATGATATCTTATAACTTTTTACTCCCATATCTTCTAAAAATAATTCCATAGCATCAGTATATCCCCCACATAAACTATAGCCTTCTAAAAGGCTACCATAGGCAGTATCTGATTTGTATTTAACAATATTATTGTCGCTTCTATCTTTATCATATTTATTATTATTAATAATATAATTATGAGCAGCTTTTATCTTATCTTCATTACTCATAGACTCACTCCATATTTCATTTTCTATATCTTTTACTTTCGCTTCAATTAATTTAATATCATTATTACTATAGATATGTTCAACCTTTAAAGTCACTTTACCATAATCATCATAACTAGTTTCTAAATGTCTAAAACTATTAAAAGGATGAACAAAATTATTAATGGTAGATAGAACTTTTTGATTATTAGCAAGGCTATCAACATCATTTATACAAGAAGAATACTCATCAGTACAGTAAAATGAAAATTCATCTACACCAGAATTTAGAACAGTGTAATAAATGTCTAATAAATCTTGATAATTACTAGGAGTAAAATCATCAGTTCTCTTGACATAATTAAAATTGTAATCTCTTTTATATTCATTAGATTCAGTTAAAGTAACTTGTTTTTGTTCTTTAACAAGATAAGTTCTATATAAATTATATAAAGGGCGTCTAAAAGCAAAAGTAAATCCAAATAAAATAACTAAAAATAATAAAACAATGTATTTTTTCATAGTATCCTCCTATTTCATTCTAGCAAGTAAGCTTTGTTTTGTAAATCTAAAAAAAAATAATTTGTGTTTGTTTATGTAAAAAATGTTATAATGTAATAAAAGGCAGTAAGGTGAGCACTAATATGGGAATTAATTTAATAGATAAATATTATTTAGAGGTAGAGTTAAATTATAAAGATATGAATAATTTAGTAGCAGAATTTATTTTAGATGAGTGTAAAGAATTAAAGCCTTTTAATATTCATGCTAAAGATGCTGTGGGGAAACTTTTTCTAGATTATTTTCTTTTAAAAAAAGTAAATAATCATCATGAATTAGATAAAATATTATCTAATTATAGTCTTAATTATACTTCGGTTATTCATAATGCTATTTATGATATGTTAGAAGATAATCCTGTAACGGTTTTATGGCCTTTTGTATCATTTGTAGAGAAGTGTGGTTCTTTTTATACTTTAAATACTTGTAGAGGGAGTATAAATGTTTATAAAGCAAGTGATATTTTTAAAAATAGTAAGTCTTCTTATATATTTAAAAGACAGTTAAAAGAAAAATGCTTTGCTCGTAGTTTTGATTTTTTATCTGAAAATAGAGATTATAAAGCGGTGCTTTCTTATGATGATAATTTATTTGTAGGTGGACATTTTCATGCTTATTTAGAAAAAGAAGATATTACTTTAGATATTGCAAGTAATGCTTTATATAAGAGTAGGGAAGAAAGAGATAAAGTACTTAAAGGTGAAATAATAACAAAACTTACCTATGAAGAAGCAACAGATTCTTTTAATAAAGTTTTAGAAGAAGTACCTGATTTAGATAGAGATGATGATAAATTACAAGTGTTAGCCTTATATTATGGTAAGAAAAAAGGTATAAAATAAAAAGAGCATTAAATTGCTCTATATTTCTCACTATCTTTAAATGGATTTTTAGAATCAATATAATCAGTAAACATAATACCATTTAAATGATCAATTTCATGTTGGAAAGCAATAGCAAGTTCTTCTCTTGCTCTTATTCTTATCTTGTTACCTTTAGTATCATATCCTTCAACAGTAACTCTTGCATATCTTGGTACAATACCATCAACTTCTCTATTTACTGATAAACAACCTTCACCCATTTCTACATATATCTTTTCACTTGAGTTACTAATAATTTTAGGATTACAAACAATATAAGTATCAAATTCTTCTTCATCTACTTCATGAACAATTACTAAATATCTTTTAGGAATACCTAATTGAATCGCTGCCATCCCCATGCCTGGTCTTAAATCATATTTTTCCGATAATCTTTCTATTTGACTGTTAGTTAGATACTCTATCATTAAATCAATAGTCTTTAAATCTTCTTTATCTAAAGGAAAAGTAACATCTTTACTAACCAATCTTAATCTTTTATCCTTTTCGTCTAATATATCTTTATTCTTTAACATCTAAATACCCCATTTCTTGCTATATTCTAACATAAATTAAAAAAAAAAGAAAGGAAAACCTTTCTTAACGGGCAAATCTTGCACCAATTACAATGACTAGTAGTATAAATAAAACTAAAATTATGGCATAATTATTATTGTTGTTATTCCATCCCCATCCACAACTAGGGTAGAACCATTGATTACTGCATCCACAACTAGGAAATGAATTAAATGATCCACCACCATAATAATACATAGTTAAAAACCTCCTTTTTCTACTATAGGATATGAAAAAATATGTCAAATTGTTAATGAAATCGACCATGTTGCTTTAAACTGATTAAAATTTGTGGTATTCTAAAGAAAAAGACTAAAGATACAAGGAGGGTTAGAATAATGACTAAATTTAAAGATATAATTAAAAATATAGATAAACCATTATTTATTCTTACTTTAATTCTCTTTGTATTAGGACTAGTTATGATTTTTTCTGCTAGTAATGTTACTTCCTATATGAACGGGGGTAGTCCTTATGCTTATTTTTTAAGACAAGGTTTATTTTTATTAGTTAGTCTTATTCTTTGTACAATAGTAGTAAAATTTAATACTAAATTTTATGGTATGATGTCTAATATTCTTTTATTAGCTTTTGTATCAATACTTATTCTTCTACTTATCTATGGTAAAGCGACAAATTATGCAGTTAGTTGGATTCCAATAGGTCCATTTACTTTACAACCAAGTGAATTTATTAAAGTAATTATGATAATTTTTATGGCAAGATTTTATGAAGTACATGAAAAACGATTAAATAATTTTTTTATAGCAATTATCCCTTTAATTATAGGAGTAGTAATAACATTTTTAATTATGTTGCAGCCAGATTTAGGAACGGCTATTATTTTTGCTACTCTTACAGGATTGATTTTTTTCTCATCGCCAGTTCCTAAACTAATTAAACTTAAAGTTATCGCTCTTTTCTTTGGAATGTGTTTAGTAGTTGGAGCTGTCCTTATTATGACAGGTAGTAGTTTCCTACAAGCCAGACAAGTAGAAAGATTTAATTTTACAAGGCCATGTGATAGACTGCTTGATACAGGTAACCAAGTATGTAATGGTTATATTGCCATTAATAATGGGGGACTTACTGGAATAGGACTTGGAAACAGTACTCAAAAATACTTATACTTACCTTATCCATATACAGATTTTATCTATGCTGTTATAGTTGAAGAGCTAGGTCTTATTGTTGGAATTTTAATTATTCTTTCATATCTTTATTTGTTATATAAAATCTTAAAAATAGGGAGGGAAAGTTATACAAATAGGGGAGCGTTAATTTGTTATGGAGTCGCTGTCTATATCTTTTTACATGTTATCGTTAATTTAATGGGATTATTTGGTCTAATGCCCATGACCGGAGTTCCTTTACCATTTATGAGTTATGGAGGTAGTTTTACTTTGTGTTTGATGGTTTCTTTAGCGATTGTTCAAAGAGTTAATATTGAAAACAAAATAAGAAATAAAAAAAGTTAAAAAAGTTGTAATTTTATATATTTGATATATTTTTATACTTGAATTTTTAAAATTCATTGAAGGTTTATTAAATTTTACCTTCTTTTTTTTTTGTTATTTTTATAAATGAGCTTTTGTCATTTCTTTTTTCTTTTGATAGTATGGTAACTGGAAAGGAGGTAATAGAAATGACTTTTACTTATCGTCATAAAAAACAGATTATTCTAGCGTGTTTAGGAATTGTTTTGCTATTAGTCGTAGGAACTTTCTTAATATACAAGAATTATACTAATAAAAATGAAGAAGAAAATATCGTTCTAAACACAAAAGATAATTTAAAGAAAGAAAACAACGAAGAAAAAAAGGAGGATGTTTACTATCAAGTAGATATTAAAGGAGAAGTTATTAATCCTGGTATATATACAGTTAAAGAAGGTACTAGAGTTATTGATGTCATTAGACTAGCAGGTGATTTAACAGAAGTAGCAGATACTTCAGTTTTGAATTTATCAAAGAAAGTTAAAGATGAAATGGTTATTATTGTCTATAGTTATGATGAAGTTATAAACTTTACAGAAACTAAAGAAAAAGAAGAAATAGAACAAGATACTTGCTTAAATCAAAATGGTATTAAAAACGATGCTTGTATTAAAGATAGTAAAGATGATAATAGTTCTAGCAGTGTGGTTATTAGTGGAAAAGTATCACTTAATACTGCTACTCTTGATGAATTAATGACGCTTCCAGGTATTGGTGAATCAAAAGCTAATGCAATTATTAAATATAGGGAAGAAGTAGGAGCATTTCAAAATATTGAAGAGTTAAAAGAAGTTAGTGGTATAGGAGATACTATCTTTGATCAAATTAAGGAAAATATTACTATCTAAATATATTTATATTACGTTATTTATTATTAGTTTAATTTATCTTGTTATTTATATAAATATAGATTTTACTTCAAAGTTTGAAGGGAGTGAAACTAAAGTAGATGGAGAAGTTTTATCTATAAAATATCAAGGTAATAAAATGACACTGACACTCAAAACCAAAGAAAAACTTATCGCCACTTATTACTTCGATACCGAAGAAGAATTAAATAAAACAAAGAAAGAACTTTCATTAGGTGATACTCTAACTTTAGAAGGAGAGTTAAAAAGTCCCATTTCTAGTAAAAATTTTTATGGTTTTTCCTATCCTACCTACCTAAAGTACCAAAAGATTTTTTATATAATGAAAGTATCTGATTTTTCTATTAAGACTAAAAATAGTAATATTTTAAATAGTATTAGAAATACTGTTAGAAGTAGTATTAATAATGATAAAGTGGGAAGTTATATAAGAGTATTCTTTTTAGGAGATGATACTTCCTTCGATGCTACTTTAGAAGAAGACTTTAGAGATCTTGGTATATCACATCTTTTCGCTCTATCAGGGACACAAATAAGTTTTTTAATTTCAATTATTACTATGCGTAGCAAGTCTTTAAATATTAAAAAATTTCTTTTTATAGTTTGTGTACTTGTAAGTTATTATTTAATAATAGAAGATTGTGGAGCAATCGATAGAGCATTGGTCTTTAGTTTAGTATTTTCTATTAACAAAACTTTTAACTTGAATATATTACCTTTTTTCTTAATTCTATTATCTTTAAGTATATTGTTCTTTATAAATCCTTATTACATATATGATGTTGGATTTCAGTACTCTACAGTTATAAGTTGTACTTTAATACTATATATGAATAATAAGAAAAGTAGAGGAAAGATAATAGATTTATTAGAAGTATCATGGGTAAGCTTTTTAGTTAGTTTACCCATTTCTTTATATCATTTTTCATATATTAATCCATTTAGTATACTTTATAATCTTTTCTATGTTCCATTTATTAATGTAATAATATTTCCATTATCAATGATATGCTTTTTTATACCTCATTTATCTTTTATATTAGAGTTTTTTATAAATATATTTGAAGGTAGTGTATCATTTCTTTCTAGTATTAATATAGGTTATATTACTCTTGCAAGATTCAACTTATTTTATTATTTACTGTACTATGTATTGATATTTAGTTATTTATTTATTAAAGTTAAGAAAAAAATATTTTTATTATTAATATTATTAATGGTAGTAATTCATTTTTCCTATCCTAAAATATTTCCTAAAGATGCCCTATATATGATAGATGTAGGACAAGGGGATTCTTTTTTAATAACATCTAATAATAGAAATATGTTAATAGATACAGGAGGAGTTATGTCTTATTATACTGAAGAGTGGATGCAGTATGATAAGAAGAGTAGTGGTACTTATTTAGTTACGTTTCTGAATCAGTTAGGAATAACAAAACTAGATTATTTAATTTTAACTCATGGAGATTATGATCATGCAGGGGAGGCTCTAACCATAATGGATAAGATAGATGTAGAAACAATTCTCTTTAATGGTAATGACTTTAACACTTTAGAGAAAAAGATATGGAATAATTCTACTAGTCATTATAAATTAACAGAAGGAGATAGTTTTAGTTTAGGTAATTTTAATTTTTTAGTTATCTCTAATACTTATTCTGATGAGAATGATAGTAGTTTAGTTTTATATAGTACTATCTCTGATAAGAAATTATTGTTTATGGGAGATGCTAGTATTAAGAGTGAAGAATATATTTTAAATAACTATAATCTTAAAGATATTACTATACTAAAAGTTGGTCATCATGGATCTAGAACTAGTAGCAGTGAAAAGTTTATAGATAATATTAATCCTATTTATGCCTTAATTTCTGCGGGAGTTAACAATAAATTTAATCATCCACATGGAGAAGTAGTAGAAAGACTAGAGAAGAATAAATCTATTATTTTTAATACCCAAATAGATGGGATGGTAATGTTTGATTTTAATAGTGATAAAATTAAAACATTTATTAAAAAATAATTTGACAAGTTTCTAAATTGTAGTAAAATAGTATTTATAAATACGTTATTAGTTAAGGACTTGATAAAAGAATCCTTTTAATCTTAGAGACTTAACGGTTGGTGAAAGTTAAGAAAAGCTCTTTTATTACTACCTTAACGAGTAGAATTATGCAAAGTAATTCCGGTTTAGACCGTTATCTAAATTAAGTTAAAAAAGGATGGTATCGTGTAGTGTAAAGCACTCCTAGTGGTATCATTCTTTTTATTATATAAAATAAGGAGAAAAATTATGGGTAAAAAAAAGGGTTATTATAAGAGTACAAAAGAGTGTGAAAACATTCACGTATTTATGGAAAGTTGGTATGGTGTTAAAAGCCATCATCGTAAAAGAACGAGATTCCATCATAATGATATGCCAATATATTTAATGAATAGAGGAGTTACACCTCCTAGATCAGTTTCATTCACTGTAGCATCTAAAGATGATTCTGATAAATATATTTATGTTAGAGATGATGATAAGAATATTAGATGTTACAGTAACTGTTATGCAATTAATAAAGATGACATATTGTGTAATAATTTAAGCATTGAAGAAAGATATAAAAGAAGAAAAGAAATTTTAAAAAGCCTAGGTTATGGTTATGATGAAGTAACTGGTGAAGTAGAATTATTAGAAAAATTAGAAGAAGAAATATATCTAGATAGTCTAGTACCAACTGAAAAAGTAAACAGGCAAAAAACTATGGGAAAAAGAAAATATTATGGAAGGAGAGGATAAAAATGATAAATATTAAAGAAGATAAAAAATTAATGCCACTTAATCATTCTTGTGCGCATTTACTAGCAGAGGCAGTTAAGAAGTTATATCCTGAGGCAAAATTCTGGGTAGGACCTGTAATAGAAGATGGCTTCTATTATGATATTGATTTAGGAGATAAGACTCTAACTGATGATGATTTACCTGTTATTGAAAAAGAGATGAAGAAAATTGCTAAGGGTAATAAAAGAATTATTCGTCATGAGTTAACAAGAGAAGAAGCCCTTGAGAAATTTAAAGATGATCCTTATAAAATAGATTTAATTAATAATATGCCAGAGGGGGAAGTAATTACCTGCTATACTCAGGGAGACTTTACTGACCTTTGTCGTGGACCACACGTAGAATCTACTAAAGAGTTAAGACACTTTAAACTACTTAGGGTAAGTGGTGCTTACTTTAAAGGGGACTCTAAAAATAAAATGTTACAACGTATTTATGGTGTATGTTATGAGAATGAAGAAGATTTAAATAAACATTTAGAGTTTTTAGAAGAAGCGAAGAAACGTGATCATAAAAAATTAGGTAAAGAATTAGGTTTATTTATGATAAGTGAATATGGACCAGGATTTCCTTTCTTTTTACCTAATGGTATGATCTTAAGAAATATATTAGAAAACTTTTGGTATGAAGAACATACAAAAGAAGGTTATGAATTTATTAAAACCCCTATAATGTTAAATCAAGAATTATGGGAAAAATCCGGACATTGGGCTAATTATAGAGAAAATATGTATATATCAGAAATAGATGATAGAACTTTTGCTATTAAACCTATGAACTGTCCAGGAGGTATGTTAGTTTATAAAAACTCTTTACACTCATATAAAGATTTGCCAATAAGATGTGGTGAATTAGGGCAAGTTCATCGTCATGAAGCTAGTGGGGCTTTAAATGGTTTATTTAGAGTTCGTACCTTTACTCAAGATGATGCTCATATTTTTATGAGAGAAGATCAAATAGAAAGTGAAATAATTAGATTAATCAACTTTATAGATAGAGTTTATAGTTTATTTAACCTTTCTTATGATATAGAACTATCAACAAGACCAGAAGATAAATTTATTGGTAGTATTGAGTCTTGGGATAGAGCAGAAACTATTTTACAAAATGCATGTAAACAAGCGGGTCATGATTGTAAGATAAATCCTGGAGATGGAGCATTCTATGGACCAAAACTTGATTTTCATATTAAAGATTCTTTAGGTAGAGTATGGCAATGTGGTACTATTCAGTTAGATAATAATTTACCAGAAAGATTTGACTTAACATATATAGATAAAGATGGTTCTAAAAAAAGACCAATTATGTTACACCGTGTTATCTTTGGATCTATTGAAAGATTTATTGGAATTTTAATAGAGCATTTTGCCGGTCTTTTCCCACTATGGTTAGCACCAATTCAAGTTGTAGTTATTCCAGTATCAAGTGAATATCAAGGAGAATATGCTGAAAAAGTATATGAAGAATTAAAAAATAACGGTATTAGAGTAGAGCTTGATAACCGTAATGAAAAACTTGGTTATAGATTAAGAGAAGCTCAAACTAGAAAGATTAATTATACATTAATACTTGGAGACAAAGAAAAGACTGATAATACTATCAGTTATAGATGTCATGGTGAAAAAGATACTACAACAGTAAGTACAAAAGATTTTATTAATTTACTTAAAGATGAAATTTCTACTAAAAAAATATAATAAAAAGATAGCTAGTCCTATAAATAAAATATAGGTCCATTGCTATCTTTTTTTGTATCATAACTTATATCATTACTATAATTGTTTTCTTCTGTTATGGCATTTGTTTCATCATCATTACTATTAATAGCAGAAGCTACTCTAAAAAGTGTTCTAGCATTATTAAGTAATGGCTTTACTTGATAAACAATAGGTATAGCTTGATTAATTATTCCTAATGTTCTTTGTGTATTATTTAAAATACTATTCCAGTTAATACCTCTTCTTGGCATATAATTAGGTATACCCATATTATACTCGTTGTACATAAAAACACTACCTTTCCCTTTACTTTAATATATGATTAATTTTTACTACTTGTGAATACTAAAATTTATGGTATAATTATTTTAGAATAGAAAGGAGAGAGTATATGGAAATAATTGCAATGCCCTTTATCTTTATATATCATATAGTCCATTATATTTTACTTTCTCCTAAGCGTATATTAAGTTATGCACATACTGGTGTATTAGCAGTTATAGACAAATTAAGTAGAGGTAAGGTAACTAAAAGAAAAGAAGAAAAAGAAAAAGAAAATGAAGCTTTAATGGAAGTAGAAGCTATGATTAATGCTACTAGAGAATCAAGTGAAGAAAAAGTTATTATTAATAAAAAGCCAGAATTTTCTTTTCGTTATAAAATAAGTGGAAGTAATGGCAAAATTATAAATGGTACTTTCGAAGGACCAAGTGCCGATGAAGTAAAAATATTTTTACAAAATGAAGGCTATGAAGTATTAGAAGTTGTTCCTCGTAAATTTTATGATGTTGATGTTAATATAGGAGGAAAGTTTAATGCTGCTGATTTATCTTTTTCTCTTACTCAATTATCTACCTATTTAAAAGCAGGAATTGCATTAATAGATTCAGTTAGAATTCTAGAAAAACAAAGTGAAAAACCAGAGCAGAGGAAAGTTTATCAAAAAGTTGTTTATGAGCTTTTAAAAGGTGAAAACTTATCAACTGCAATGGAAAGACAAGGGGATAAGTTTCCAACCCTTTTAGTTAATATGATTAAAACAGCAGAACTTACTGGAGATTTAACATCTGTTTTAGATGATATGGCTGATTATTATACTTCTAAAGAAGAAACTAGAAAACAGATGATTTCAGCGATGACATATCCTATTATAGTTCTATGTATTGCTATAGGCGTTATTATCTTTATATTAGTCAGCATTGTACCGAAATTTATAGATATGTATAAAGATAATGATGCGGATATACCTGCTATTACAACATTTGTAATGGATGCGAGTAACTTTGTTGTTAATAATTACATCTTTATAATTATGGGTGTAGGAATATTTATAGGATTATTTATATATTTATATAAGAAAAATAGAAGTTTTAGAAAAAACATTCAATTAGTTCTTATGCATATACCAGTATTTAGTCAAATTATTATTTACAATGAAGTATATAATTTTACTAAAACATTTGCATCACTTTTAAATCATGGAGTATTTATCACTGATAGTATGGAAGTACTTGCTAAAATAACAAATAATGAAATATATAAGGAATTAATTGCTAAAACTATTATTAATCTTAATAAAGGTGCTAATATATCGGAATCATTTAAAGGTCATTGGGCTTTTCCTATTGCAGCATATGAGATGATTGTAACAGGTGAGAAAACAGGACAGTTAGGATTAATGATGGAAAAAGTTGCTAATTATTATCAAGTATTACATAAAACTATAGTTAAACAGATGCAAAGTTTTATAGAACCTTTAATGATTGCATTTTTGGCCTTAATAGTTGGTACTATTCTTTTATCAATAGTTGTTCCAATGTTTGATATTTATGGAAAGATTCAGTAGGTGAGGTTATGGAAGTATTATATATAGTATGTTTCTTTATAATAGGCCTAGTATTTGGGTCTTTCTTTTGTTGCACAGGACTAAGATTAAGTACTAATAAGAGCTTTATTAAAGAAAGAAGTGTTTGTGATAATTGTAATCATAAACTTGAATGGTATGATTTAATACCAGTATTTTCTTTTATAGCCTTAAAGGGAAGATGTAGATATTGTAGTGAAAAAGTAAGTTTGTTAAATCCTTTTATTGAAGTTGTAACTGCTATTTTATTCGCTATATCATATTATAGTTTTGGTTTTTCTCTAGATCTAGTTTTATCTCTTTTTTTAGTAAGTTTATCTATGATAATCTTTGCGAGTGATTTAACTTATATGATTATACCAGATGAAGTAATTATCTTTTTTAGTATAGTTATTATAATATTAGAATTCTTTTTAAAAGGATTTACTGGGGGATTTTTATCTTTACTTAGTGGATTATCTCTATTCTTTTTTATGTATTGTTTAATGAAACTAGGTAATGCTTTATTTAAAAAAGAATCTTTAGGGGGAGGAGATGTTAAATTATTCTTTGTCTTAGGTCTTGTTATAGATCCTTTTTTAGGTCTTGTAACCATCTTTTTAGCATCCTTTATAGCATTACCAGTATCATTATATCTACTTTATAAGAATAAAGAGCATATGATACCTTTTGGGCCTTTTATATTAATCGCTTTTCTTATAGTTTTCTTTAGTAAAGTTACTACTAGTGAGATTTTTGACTTTTTAACATTATTTTAATTTTATTGTTGACGAACGTTTATTCTAATGTTAAGATAATAAGCATTAAAACATTTATATAAAAGTATGGTTTGGTAAAATAAGATGAAAATAAGCTGAAATTAAACCGAAAATAAGCCTAATTAATAATATTAATTATTATATTAAGTTATTCGAAAAATTCGAATAGGTAAAAAATCTTAATAATTGATATTAGTTTTAAGAAATATTATTTTTGCATTGCATAAGGAGAGATATATGAGTGAATTTGGAAATATAATTATTTATAAAGATAAAAATGGAAAAGAGAATATTGAAGTAAAAATAGAAGATGGTACTGTTTGTTTAAATCAAGCACAGTTAGTAAAATTATATAATTCTAGTAAATCTAATATTTCAGAGCATATAAAGCATATATACGAAGAAGGTGAACTAGAGGAAAAATCAACTGTTCGGAAATTCCGAACAGTTGCTACAAATGGCAAGACATATGATATGAAGTATTATAATCTTGATATGATAGTTGCTATAGGTTTTAGAGTTAGATCTGATATTGGAACTAATTTTAGAAAATGGGCAACAAAAGTTTTAAAGGAATATATGATTAAAGGATTTGTACTTAATGATGAAAAATTAAAAAATAACGGTGAAAGTCCTTACTTTGAAGAATTACTCGCTAGAATTCGTGATATTAGATCATCAGAAAAGGTTTTTTGGAGAAAAAGTATTAGATATATATGCAACAGCTATTGATTATGATCCTAAAGATAAGATATCAATAGAATTTTTTAAGACTGTTCAAAATAAAATGCATTATGCTACACATGGAAGCACAGCAGAAGTTATTTAGAAATGTTGAATAAAGAAATAGAAGAGATTATTAAATAATAATTTTTATTTGATTAATATTGGAAAAGAATAACAAAACTATACACAGTTCTCTGATTTTGTGTATGACTTTGTTAAAAATAGGTTAGGGTGTTATAAATTGTTATATTTTAGAAATAAGTTAAATAAATATAAATATTCTGCTTATCAACTCAAAATAATATAAATTACTTAATTGTTTGATGAGTTAATTGAACTTAGTAAAAAAGTTTATACTTTATATAATAATTGCTAATAAATTATTTAAAATAAGCAGATTAAAAAGTAAGGATGTGAAACATATGAATACAGTTGCTAATTTAAAAGATATAATTTTTTATCAAAATCAAACTGGTAATGTAAAAATAGAAGTATTATATGATAATGAAAATTTTTGGTTAACTCAAAAAAGTATGGCTGAACTTTTTTCTGTTAAAGTAAATACTATAAATTATCATTTAAAAGAAGTGTTTAATAGTGGAGAATTAAAAGAAAGTTCAACTATTCGAAAAATTCGAATAGTTCAAAAAGAAGGCAAAAGAAATGTAAATAGGGAAGTAGATTTTTATAGTTTAGATGCCATAATTGCCGTTGGTTATAGAGTTAATAGTTATGAAGCGACACAGTTTAGAATTTGGGCAACTAATACTTTAAAAGAATATATAAAAAAAGGTTTTGTTGTAAATACAGAAATGCTTAAAAATGGTCCGAAATTTGGAAAAGATTATTTTGATGAGTTATTACTTAAAATTAAAGAAATTAGAGCTAGTGAGAGAAGATTTTATCAAAAAATAACAGATATTTTTAAAGAGTGTAGTTATGATTATGATAAGAATAGTGAGATTACTAAAGAGTTTTATAAAAACGTTCAAAATAAATTGCATTATGCTATTACAGGTATGACTGCACCTGAGATTATTTATAATAGGGTTGATGCTAATAAAGATAATATGGGCTTACAGACTTGGAAAAATGCTCCTAAAGGTAAAATATTAGAAAGTGATGTTGTAATTGCTAAAAACTATTTAAGTAAAGAAGAGATAACTGAATTAAATAATTTAGTTTCAATGTATTTAGATTATGCAGAAAGGCAAGTTAAATTAGGACATATTATTTCAATGAAAGAATGGAAAGAAAAATTAGAATTATTTTTAAAACTAAATGAATATAACATTTTAAAAGATAATGGGAAAATAAAAAGAGAAATAGCGGATGCTCTGGCTCTAGATGAATATAAAAAATATAGAGTAAAACAAGATCAAACCTATTTATCTGATTTTGATGAATTAATTGAATTTAGTAAAAATGAAAGGATAGAAAACTAATATGCAAGATATAAATATTTTAGTTTTTGGTGATAGTATTACTTATGGTGCGTGGGATAAAGAAAAAGCTGGTTGGGTAAATCGTTTAAGATTGGCCTTAGAAAATGACAATAGCAATAATTATTACACTGTTTTTAATTTAGGAATATCAGGAGATGTTACTGAAGGTATTAAAAATAGATTTGTTAATGAATGTAAAATAAGATTTGCTAAAGAAGATAATACAATAATTATTTTTTCTATAGGAATTAATGATACTCAAAATATAAAAGATAAATATAGAGTTTCACTTGAAACGTTTAAAAACAATATTATGGCTTTAATTAATAGTGCTAAAAAATATACTGATAATATATTATTTATTGGATTAACAAAAGTAGATGAGTCTAAAGTAACACCTTTACCCTGGGATAAAGATAAATGTTATTTAAATAATAAAATAATTGATTTTGATAAAGAGTTAAAAAGCATTTGTTTAGAAAATAATGTTGATTATTTATATATTTATGATTTGTTAGAAGTTGATGAGCTTTTTGATGGTTTGCATCCTAATAATGTAGGACATCAAAAAATTTGTGATAAAGTAAAAACTAAAATAAGTAAATATTTTTAATATGTTTTTGAGGAAGTGATGTAATGAAAGTATGTGTTTATACATTAGGATGTAAAGTAAATACTTATGAAAGTGAATACATTATGTTAAAACTAATAGAAGCAGGATATGATGTAGTAAATAATTTAGATGAAGTTAGTGATGTTTATATAATTAATACTTGTACTGTTACTAATACTGCTGATATTAAAAGTAGAAAGATAATTAATCGTATTAAAAGAAATAATCCTAATGCCTGTATAGTAGGACTTGGTTGTTATGTAGAAGATCATCCTGATGAGTTTAATGATATAGATATTTATGTTGGTAATAAAGATAAAAGTAAGATTGTAGAGTTACTTGATTTATATTTTACTAATAAAGAGCCCATTAGAAGAGTAGGACTAGATAAAGAAAAGTTTGAAGATATGTATATAACAGATTTTAAAAATAGATGTAGAGCCTTTGTTAAAGTGCAAGATGGATGTGAGAACTTCTGTAGTTATTGTATTATTCCTTATGTCAGAGGTAAGTGTAGAAGTAAAGACTTAGATACAGTAATTAGTGAGGTAACTGCATTAGTTAATAAAGGTTTTAAAGAAATTGTCTTAACTGGTATTCATACTGGTAATTATGGAGTTGATCTTGATACTAACTTTGCAACTCTTCTAAAAGAATTAGTTAAAATAGAAGGGTTAAAACGTCTTAGAATATCTAGTATTGAAGTAACAGAGTTAAATAGTGATGTCTTAGATGCTATTAAAAATAGTAATATAATAGTAGATCACTTACATATACCTTTACAAGCAGGTAGTGATAATGTTTTAAAGTTAATGAATAGAAAGTATGATTTAAAATACTTTGAAAATAAACTAAAAGAGATTAGAGAGATTAGACCTAATATATCTATAACTACTGATATAATTGTAGGATTTCCTAAAGAAAGTGAAGAAGACTTTTTAGAAACAATAGAAAATTCTCGTAAGTTTGGCTTTTCTAAAATACATGTTTTTCCATATTCAGATAGAAAAGGAACTGTGGCAAGTACTATGGATGGACATATAGATGGTAACATTAAAAAGGAAAGAGCAAGAAGGCTTCTTGATGTTTCTCGTGAGTTAGAAAAAGAGTATGCTAATAAGTTTATTGGTAAAACATTAGAAGTCTTATTTGAAGAAGTTAAAGATGGAGTTAGTATAGGACATACTAGTAATTATTTAAAAGTTAAAGTAAAAGGAGATATTCCTTCTAATACTTTTAAAAATGTTAATATTAAAAACTATTTATTAGATAGCTTAATAGGAGAAATTGATGAGTAAAGTAACAGGAAACTTTAAAAAGACAATCTTTAGAAGCAATACTAATAACTATTTAATAGGTTTATTTAAAGTAAAAGAGACTAGTCCTGATTTAGATAAATTTATTAATAAAACTATTACTATTACTGGATATTTACCTGACTTAAATGAGATAGATACTTATGTATTAGAAGGCAATATTACAAATCACTCTAAATATGGAGAACAGTTTGTAGTTAATAGTTTTGAGAGAATTATGCCAAAAGAGACTGATTCTATGGTTAGTGTTTTATCTAGTGATATGTTTAAAGGAATTGGTAAGAAAACTGCTGAAGCGATAGTTGAAATGTTTCATGAAGATACTTTTAATGTAATATTAGAAAATCCTAATAATTTATTATTAGTTAAAGGAGTTTCTGAAAAACAAGTAAGAGTGTTACATGAAGCCTTAAAAAATTATCAAGGTAGTTATGAGATAATACTAAATCTATCTAAATTAGGTTTTAGTACAAGAGATAGTCTTAAAATATATAGTAAATTTAAAGAAAAGAGCTTTGATATTATAAATGATGATATTTATAAAGCATATTACTTTATAGATGATATTTACTTTAAGACATGTGATTATATCTATCAAAAAAATAGTGAAGAAACCGATAATGTTAAAAGAATAAGAGCAGTACTTATCTATATTTTGAGAGAACTTACTAATGTAAGTGGGAATACTTACTTTTATTTAGAAGAAGTTAGACCATATTTTGTTAGAATAATAGGAACAGATATTAGTGATGAATTATTATTAGAAGCTTTAAATGATCTAATAAACTTAGAGTTAATAGTAGTAAAAGAAGATGAAATATATTTAAAAGAATATTATGATGCAGAAATATTTATTGCTAGAAGATTAAGATTACTTGCTCATGAAAAAAGTGAAACCTTAAAGAATTATGAAAGTGTTTTAAAAGAAATTGAATTTAAGAATAATATTACTTATAACGAAGAACAAGGGACTGCAATTAGAGAAGCTTTAACTAATAAATGTTTAATTATAACGGGAGGACCAGGGACAGGTAAAACAACAATTATTAAGGGAATTATTGACTTATATCAATCACTTAATGGTTATAAGACTAAAGAGCTAATGGAAAATCTTGTTTTACTTGCCCCAACAGGAAGAGCTAGTAAGAGAATGAGCGAAATTACAAATCTTTCTGCTTCTACTATTCATAGATTCTTAAAGTGGAATAAAGATACTAATAAGTTTCAAATAAATGAATATAATAAAAGTAATGCAAGATTTGTTATTATAGATGAATCTAGTATGTTAGATACTTTATTACTGGCTAATCTTTTAAAAGGATTATCAACAAATACTAAAATAGTCTTTGTCGGAGATGCTAATCAGTTACCTAGTGTAGGAGCAGGGAATGTTTTACATGATATGTTAGAGAGTGATGAGATTAAAACTATTAGATTAAAAAATTTATATAGACAAGGAAAAGATTCTAATATCATAACTTTTGCTCATGATATTAATGAAGGAGTACTTAATATGGATATCTTTAATAAAGGGGAAGACTTACAGTTTATTAAATGTCCTGATAATAAAGTATTGGATACTATTAAAGAAGAAGTATCTAAAATAAAGAATAGTGACTATCAAGTACTTGCTCCTATGTATAAAACTATTAATGGAATAGATAATATTAATAATTCTTTACAAGAGTTGTTAAATCCTAAAAAAACTACTAAAAAAGAGATGTCTATTAGTAATGTGATTTATAGAGAAAATGATAAAGTAATTGAACTTACTAATATGCCAGATGAGAATGTTTTTAATGGTGATATAGGAGTAATAAATAAAATAAAACTTGTTCCTAAAAAAGAAGTTTATATAGATTATGATGATAATATTGTGAAGTATACTCCTACAATGTTTAATAATTTTTCTCATGCCTTTGCTATATCTATACATAAGAGTCAAGGTAGTGAGTTTAAAACAGTGATTATGCCTATAGTAAAAGGATATCATAAAATGTTATATAGAAAGCTTATTTATACAGGTATCACTAGGAGTAAAGAAAAACTTATTTTAATAGGTGATATGAAAGCTTTAGAATATGCTATTAATAATACGAGTGAACAAAAGAGAAGAACTAGTTTAGATTATTATTTAAAAAATGGTATAATTTAGAAATATAGATCCATAATACTTGTAGGAGGAAATAATTATGGATAAGAAAAAAATGATGATAACAGCAGGTGTTATGGCTGGAGTTGGGTATGGAATGTATAGATATTTTAAGAAAAATCCAGCTAAACTTAATATGATGAAACAAAAAATGAAGAATATTGGCAATGCTGTTAATAATTTTAATGATGAGATGATGATGTAAAGTTATCATCTTTTTATTTGTTATAATGTCAATATTGTGTTAAAATTTATTTAAAGGTAAGGTGTTTATATCTATGAAAGAAGCGATAAAGAATAATAAAAAGATTATTATAATAAGTATTGCTATTATATTATTACTTCTAATAGGAATAGCTTTTGCCTATTTAGTAACAACATTATATGGAGAAAAAGAATATTTAGTAAGAGCAGGTTCTTTAGGATTAAGATTAGAAGAAGGAAATGAATTAACGTTATCTAGTCAAATACCATTAGAAGACTCTGAAGGAATGAGTTTAAATGGCTTTAACTTTAGTTTAGTAAATAATGGAAATATAGAAACAGATTATACAATCTATTTAGATGATATACCATTAGAAGAGGGAGAAACAAGAATGCCTGATTCTGCAATAAGGTATAGTCTAACAAGAAATGAAGAAGTGATAGGACCTAAAAATTTAACAAGTATGGGAAGTAATCCAAATAGAAGAGTAGACTTTGGGACAATAGGAGTAGAGGAGACAATTAATTATACCTTAAGAATCTGGATAGATTATAATGCGACTACTGAGGAAGCAAGTGGAAAGACATTTAAGGGGAAACTAAGAGTAGTAGCAAGTCAGAGTGTAGGAGAGAAAGTTTCAACTGTATTACTTGAAAATATACCAAAGGAAAATCAATATGATGATGGAGTTGATACCTTCATAACAGGAGAAGATCCTAATAACTACATTTGGTATAGTGGTAAATTATGGAGAGCAGTTAGTGTTAATAATGAAGAGAAAACTGTTAAGTTAGTAACCCAGTGGAATATAAGTGCAATTCCGTATGATGATGATAGTAGTGCTTTTGAAGGTAGTCATATGGA
>CALVVB010000011.1 GCA_944363735.1 uncultured Bacilli bacterium
TTAATAAAATGCCCCCATTAATAACTGCTGATATTGCTGTTATTTGTTGTATAGTTGTCTATTAAATGAAACTTTCTGCCTAAATTATCGGAGAATGTATTTATACTTTCTCCTGTTTTAATATAAATATCTAGTTTTATCTTTTTATTCTCTTCTTTATAAACATAAACTCTATCAATTAATTCGTTAAATATATCGCTGAAACACTCATCATCAGTTAAACAATTATCTAACATCTTCTTTAATTCATTTATTTTATTTTCAATATAATTTTTATCTTGCTTATTATTTTGTAGTTCATTTAATCTTTTTTGATTCGTAATTATTTCTTCATTAATTAAATCTACCTGTTTTTTATAATCTTCTTTAGATAAATATTCTTCCATAACAAGTTCTAGTAATTTATCTTTTTTATTATTAAACATTAAAATTTTAGATTCGATATTTTTTATTTCAGATTCATTATTATTCATTTCTAAATAATTCTTACAATCATTTAATATGTCATCGAAAATATACTTTCTTTTTTTCAATAATTTACCAAGCATATCCTTAAAAATTATATCTAATTCAGATTCAAACACTCTAGGATTAGAACAACCCTTTAAACTTTCTTTTCTATATACTTGGCATTCCCATACAGGATTATTTTTTCTTTTCCCAGCAGATGATCTATGATATGTAAGATTATGACATCCACAATAAATTTTACCTGAATAAGTATATCTATTTTGAAATACTTTTTTATTAACTGCTCTATTAGTAAAACTATCTTGCCTTTCCTTTAATTTTTTGTTAGCTCTATCCCACAACTCTTCTGATACTATCGGTGGGACATTTTCATAATCTTTATAAATAATCCAATCCGATTCATTTAATTTTTTCTTCTTTTTAGTACGGTAATCTAATACTTTCGTTTTATGACCACAATAATATCCTTTATATTTAGGATTTTCGATAATTCTAGTTAGTATCGTTGTATCTATTCTTTTACCCTTTTTATTTTTATAACCTAAGCTATATAAATACTTTGATACTTTAGATAAACCATCTGTGGTATTAGCATATCTATCAAATATAATTTTAATCATTTCTGCCTCTTTTTCATCAATCACTAATTTTCCTTTATCTTTTACATAACCATAGATATTAGAACAACCTAGCACAGTACCACTATCAATACTTCTTTTCATGCCAAAAGATACTCTTTCTGATAGTTTTCTAACTTCATCTTGGGCAATCGAAGACATTATTGTAAGTCTAAGTTCAGAATCAGGTAAGATAGTATTAATATTATCATTTAAAAAATAGACACCAACACCATCTTGCAGTAACTCTTGTGTATATTTGATGCTGTCTAAAGTACTTCTTGAAAATCTTGATATTTCTTTTGTTAATATTAAATCAAATTTATGCTTTTTGGCATCTTCGATCATTTTTAAAAATTCTTCACGTTTATTAACTGATGTGCCACTAATACCTTCATCAATATATGAACCTATAAACTGCCAGTTAGGAACCTTACTTATATAATCATTAAAGAATGATATTTGTGCAGATAAGGAGTGCAACTGCTCATCTTTATCTGTTGATACTCTGGCATAAAAACATACTCTTAATTTTAATTCTTGCAATGGAACACCTTTCATAATATTATTCCTAACTGTATATAAGTCCATAGTAACGCCTCCTAAGTTAATATTTTGTAATTATTAATATTGTTTATATAATCATCATTAATTTTACTTTTTTCCAACGTAAGTTTATTCATTAATTTGTTAATACAAAAGTTATACATTCCATCATCTATAACATTTTTTCTTTTTAAGTATTCAAGTAGTTTGATACTTATTTCTAATTCAATTATTCTAGATGGAATTTTATTTGTAATTTCCATATACTCTGTCCTTTCTTTTAAGTTTATTTTTATAAAAACTAAAAAAGAACTTAAGGTAATAAGTTCTACAAAAATTGAAAACTTAATACCTTATAAGGACAAAATTAGACTAAACCATTATCCGAAAATATTAAGTTTTCAAATAACGATTTAGTTTTTTATATTTAATATTTTACAATCATTCTAGCAATTTCATAGCCATCAACATTATCTGGTAATAATTCATCATGTTCTAAAATTAAAAATATTTCTGCAAGTACGTTTATCTTTTCTTTAAAAGATAACTTTTCAAATAAAGGTATCACACTTTTATATTCTTTTCGATAAAGATGATAAAGTTTATATTTATAATTCCAATATTCTTTTAATTTGGCTACTAAAAAATCACAGTAATCAATACTACTTGGATTAAATATATCGATGCAAATACTATCATCTAATAAATCAGGATTAGTTTCATTTAAACTATTAATTTGATTATTATCCCATAAGTTTAAAACATAACTGATAAATTTAAGTTTATTTTCGTTATCTAGTTCCTTTATTTTTTCTGTTATTTTTTTAACCTCATCACTTGTATTTTTTAAATACATATTAAGCACATCCTTTCATTTTTAATTTAAGCCATTTTAAGAGGCTTTAAATTTTTATACTAATAACTGATTATGAATGATATTAAAACCTCTTACTTATTAAATTAAGCATCAATAAACTGATTTTTTGTTTTAATATTAATCACTTAAAAAAATGATTTTTGCAAGAGGTTTTTACAAAAAATTTGTTTTATCAACTTTATCTATTTATTTTTAGTAATTAATATATTAGTTATTAATAGTATCTAATTATCCAGTCATGGTAAATCGAGATATCCTTTTGGGTCATCTGGATATTCATAAATGATACATTCATAAATAAATCTTACACATTTATCGTAAGTTTTTTCCACCTCTAAATATTTATTATCCTTTAATTCCTTTATTGCATTATTAACTGCACTTTTACTTTCTTTGCATAAAAAACATAAACCATTAACATTAAATTTCCAATTGTCTGGTAAAGATAACATTAAAGTTAATAATCCTTTAGCCTTTAAAGAAATATTTTTATCTTCTAAATATCTATTATCTATCTTCGTATAATTTGTAATTTTATTAGTCCTAAATATCATAGTTATTTCTCCTTTCTTAAAATTATGAGTAGCCACTTTTGCTATTTTTGAAGCATTTCTCATAGTAAAAATACTGCATATTTTTAATGGGCATAAGAAGAACGACACCACAAATTTATTTATCCTTGATAAAATAAAGGTGAGATAGTGGTGTCTTACTATTTTTGCACTTGCAAAAATGACTACTTTTATAAGTAGAAGTGGCTACTCTACTATTAATTACCTTTTAGTTGCAACAAAAAAAGTGACTACTCTTTCTATTAAAAGTGACCACTCTAGACTATTTCATAAAAAAATGTGCTTCCCATACTTTTTAATTTATAAAACTATATCCTCCCAATGAAAAAAGAGAAGAACATAGTTCATCTCCACATAATTTTTTCATATTATAACTCTTTAAATTCACAAGTCAAGCTCATTTTATGATCAATTCATGTCATACTTTGCTCAATTTGTGACATAAAAAATACGTGAGTTTTTTCAAAGTTCTCACATATTTTACTATATTATAGCACTTGACAAGATGTAGTCAAGTCATTTCTAGTCCGTTTTTGGTACGAATATGTACTTTTTTAATACGTATTCAAAAATTTCAATATTTTATCAGTGTTTCAAGAAAAATTGCAACACCATCTTCATCGTTTGATAAAGTAATATGATTCACTTTACTTTTTATATCATCAGAAGCATTAGCAACTGCAACACTTAATCCTGCCACTTCAAACATAGAAATATCATTTTTATCATTCCCAATAGCAATCGTATTCTCAATAGGGATATTTAAATATTTTGATACAATCTTTAACGCATTTCCCTTAGAACAATTTGAATTAGAAACACTGAACCATTTTTCTTCATATGAGCTATTTTCATTAATTTCATCGACTATATATAATTTGTTATCATTAGATAATATATCCTTGATTTTATAAATTTCTTGACTTTTTTTATCAATAAACATACCTTGTTTAACATTACATTCGGTTAGTTCTTCTACATAACTATGCTTACTTAATAATTTTTGATTTGGATTTCTTATTTCTTTAGTAACATAATCATAATCTTCCATAGTTAATATTAATCTAATATCTTTTGAATATGCATATTTTACCATTTTAATCACAGAGTCATTATCAACGAAAGAATTAAATATAATTTTGTCATCATTGCTATCATAGATTTCTGAACCATTAGATGATACGATAATACTATCAAAACCTGCTTCTTTCATTACCTCAAGAGTTTGATAACGAGGTCTTGCTGTACAAATAATAATTTTATTACCGGCTTTTCTATTTTCTTCAATTGCTTTCTTTACCCTATTTGAAATTGATCCATCAGTTTTTTTTAATGTATCATCATTATCTATAAAAATCAATTTTGTATTTAACATATTAATAAGTTGTTCTTTGTCAGAAATACATTTTATTCCTATCTCATTGAGCATGTTTCTCAATTTAATATATTTACTATCACTAGGTATATATGCAATAATAGGATTTATTTGATAATGAATAAAGTGTTTTTTCAATCTTAATAATTCATTTTCATAACTATTATTTTCATTGTAATAATATGTAAATAATTTTTTTGTTCTATCAATATAACTATTAGAAAAACAAAATAAATCATAATTAAACCTTATCGGAATTATTTTAAAAGATGAATCAAGTAAATTTTGAATTATAAATTTTTCATCATCTTCTATAATAATTATTGTACTTTTATCTTTTATATTTTGCATTTCATTAAAAACGTCATAATCTTCCATATTAACTATCATTCCTTTCGCTTCGTTCAAGGCACACATAGTGATGGAAACTTGAACAAAATTTATTTTATATATATAATACAATCCTTGAAGGAGTATGTACTACAAAGCACGGTAATGTGAGTTGCAGACTTCCTGTAACTCTTTGGATTAAATCAGCATATTAACCTGTGCAAATGTGATTATTTCAAGCACACATAAGTAGTCCTTTAAGGCTGTAGACTAATCATTGACTTTAGTTAATTCTTAGTGTTAATCACATAGTTAAACATACTCCTTCGAAAAAATTTTGAAAGGAAGTTTTATCTATGGAAGTTATTTATCCAAAAGCATGTGGTGTTGATGTGCACAAATCTTTTATAGTTGCTGTCATTTGTGACTCAACTTCCATCACACCTAAATATTTAAGAAAACGTTTTTCTACCTTTAATAATGACTTAATTCGTTTTAAAGATTGGCTAATTGATAACGATTGTCATAATGTATGCATGGAATCTACCGGAAAGTATTATATTCCCATATACAATGCATTAGAAAGTTATATTTCTAATGTCGTCGTTGCTAATCCTAAATGGGTTAAGGCTATCAAAGGTGAGAAAGACGATAACAAGGATGCAAAATGGATTGCAGACCTATTTAAAATGGGATTAGTTCGTTCGTCTTATATTCCATCTAAAGATTTTAGAGTCTTGCGAGAATTTACAAGATATCGTTATAAACTTACTAATACCAAATCATCTGAGAAAAATAGATTTACTAATGCTCTTACTGTTGGTAATTGCAAATTAGATATGGTTTTTTCCGATATCTTTGGTAAATCTTCACAATCTATTATTAATATCATTATGAATAATGATAATTTCTCAGATGAGGATATTATAAATTGTATTAGTAAAAAATGCAAATCTTCTGACGAAGATATTTTATCTTCTATTGATGGCATACAATTCACTTACGAACAAAAACTAAGAATTAATATTATCAAAGAACATATTGATTATCTTAATAATCAAATAAGTAAATTAAATTATATAATTGATTCTTTAGTTACACCTTACGAATCTTACATCGACTTGCTTTGTACAATTCCTGGTATTGATAGAAATTCAGCAATTGGTGTTTTATCAGAAATTAGTAATGATGTTTCTCAATTTAAATCTCATTACCGCCTTACTTCTTGGGCTGGGCTTGCTCCTGGTTGTAATGAATCTGCTGGCAATAAAAAATCTGTTAAAATCTCTCGTGCCGGTGTTTATCTTAAACCATATCTTGTTGAAATTACTCACAATGCTGTTAAAGATAAAACTAACACTTACTATGCAAAGAAATATGAGAAACTTTCTAAACGTCGCGGTAAGAAACGTGCGATTATTGCAATTGCTAGAAAAATTTTAGTTGCTATCTATAATATGTTTGAAACTGGTGAAGTTTGGAATCCTGTTGATTTAGCTTCTGTTGAAACACCTGTTGAAGATAGAATTAAATATACCAAAAATAATTTCAATCAATCACTTAAACAATTATTATCTTTGGGCCTTACATTGGAAGAATTAATTAATTTAATTAATCAGAATGCCAATAATTTAACTATTTAATTTTTGACCTTTTATGGGGTAAGGGAAAGTCTGCCCTTTTTTATCTAATTCTATAAAATAAATTTTTTATATTTTCAGACTATCCCCCATAATTATTTCTAGATAAAAACTCTTCGTATACTAAAATTGTATCGTCCAATGAACTATTAGTTTCTCTAGTAGTTTGTTTATTTTCAAATAATATGTTCTTTAATTTTTCAATACCAATATATCTACATTCATAATTTTTATATATTTCATTTTCATCTAGTTTTATTTTTAATACATCATAGGATAAATCTGTATAAACCAAAAAAAAATATATTTCAACTAATCTATTTTTACCAGTACCATGATAATTTTTACAATAGTACTTTATAGAATAAAAAGGTGTAGCATTTTCTTTTTCTATTTCTATTCCCGTTTCTTCTAATAATTCTCGTTTTAAACCTTCAATTAAATTTTCACCAAATTCTAAATGATCTCCCGGAAACTCATAATGATTACTACCATTCGAATAACACATCAATACTTCTTTATTTGAATTAACAATAATGGCTCTTGCACGTGTTGTTTTTTCATCAATATCTTTAATACTTAAATTATCAGTATTATATATTTTCTCTTCAAATTTCATTTTAATCTTCACTCTGATGTAAATACTCTGTTATGGCCATTATCATATCTGGTGCTATAACTTTATTTTTTTCATTTTTTGAAATGTTATTTTCAATAACACTTATTGATTCGCTCAAAGGAATAGATTCAATTTTAAAATTACCTAGTTTTTCATGTTCAGTATATTTTACCTTACTCATATTTGGATTTTTACTAGTTTCAATTAAATAATAATATATTTCAGATTTTCTATTTTTCCCAATTGATGGCCAATCTTTGTTTAAATAAGTAACTTTCATAAAAGGTCTTTTTATTTCATTATCATCAATCTCTATACCAGTTTCTTCTAAAACTTCACGCTTTAAGCATTCTTCAAAAGTTTCATTTTCCTCTAAATGGCCTCCTGGAAATTGATATATATTATTCTCATTTCCTAAAATTATGTTTTTACTATTAATTATTAATGCTTTAGTTCTTATAACAACTTCAGTTATATCTTCATCCTTTAAATAATCATAATTATATATTGTTTCTTTCATTTTACGACCACCTCGTATTAATTATACCATGATTTATAATTTTTTTATTTTTTTCAGTGTAATTTCTTCATATTTTTTTAAATGTTCTAAGCATTGATCAGTTAATTGTTCAACTGAAAATTTCTCAGAATTCAATTTTAATCCATCTGCAAGACCTGTCAATAAAATATTATTCCATTCCTTCTCTTCTGAAAAATTTTCAATAGTAGCATCTTCAATAGAAATATTTCGAAAATCTTTTTTAGATTCATTATATCTAGAAATTGCTCTATTCAAACATTGTTGAGGAGGACATGTAAGGAATACTGCAACTATTTGAATATTTTTCGATGAAATATTATTTAATAAATCAATTGAAATAGTTGGAACATAATTTTGGTGTATGTCAACATTGTGATTAGAATCTATGCCATTTCTACTCATTTGAATAGCATAATGTACATCTGAAATAACGACTTCTGAATTATCACATATATTTACAAACCAATCATCTACTTGCTCAGAGGTTATACATCTATAAATTTCATTTTTAGGAATACTCTTTTTCGAAGCAATATCAAAGAAACCTTGATGTCTTCTATATTTAATACTATTTGGAATTTTTTCATTCAAACTATTTGCCAATGTACTTTTACCACATGCCGTTGCACCGCCAATAAATATAAGTGTCTTCACATTAATCACCTCATTATTTTTTTCTTACACGATATATATTCTGCAAATTCATCATCCGGAGAATCATTTTTTGCATAAAAACTATCATAATATTTTTTTACACATTCTATATCAACTTTATTTTCAGTTGAAATCTTGTGAAAAGCAGAATTCATTCTATCTCCTACATCACCACAATAGAAAATTTGACTTGAATTTAATCTTGAATTAATATGAGAACCTAGAGCATATATTTTTTCTTTATCAACACCATTAATCAATAACTCTTTTAATGCTAAAAGTACTTCTTTTTTTACAGAACCTTCTTTCAAAGAAAATCCAGCTATTTCTTTACTATGATCAAAATATTTTAAATAAAAACCATATTCATCAAATAATTCTATTAAATCTATTAGAGTTTGATCAATTCGCCAGCCTCCACCTTGAAAAACAAATAATCCATCTTTACTATTTCCCATTGCATTTTTACAAAAATTTAAATAAAATCTCAAAGAATTTGGACTCATTTCTAAAAGTGCATGATTAGAAACTACTAAATCAATATCTATTGGATTTTCTCTCATCTCCCATAATTTCCAATATGGTAAATGAATACATTTTGAATTAATATTTAAATCCTGATTAACTAATTCATTAATATCACCATTAGTAATATAATCAAATAACCTATTTTGAATTAAATAGAATGCTTGAGTTACATCTGTTGCAGAATACTTTATATTATCTTCTAACAAAAGACATCCTAAAGTACCTGATCCTCCACCAATCTCAAATATTCTTTTTTCATCAGTACTGCCTAATGCTGCTTCAATTATTCGTTTCTCACATATAGAAGCAATCATAGGTGCCTTCACAAGAAAATCAGCATTATATTTTCATTTTGATTTAATAACATTTTACCTAGCATTACTAAATTATTATTTCTTCCTAATATATTATTTTCAATTGTTTTTCTAATATTATCTTCAGTTAATTCTAATTCATATTTTTTCATGTATTTATCACTTCCTTTAATTATCTATTATACCACGAAAACACACACATTTCTGTGCATTTTACCTATATTTCTATAAAACAATTATATTCATACTCAACATCATATTTTTTAGTGTATTTGCTATTTAATCCTCTAGCAATAATAAGGGTATCATTTATTAGACAACAAGGTGGATCGGTGTAACACTAATACCTTGTCCAAAGGCAGTGGTGGCAAGTTCTATGTTTCCAACTTTTTCTACTGGAAAGATTATACCTTCTCCTTCTCCATTTAAATCTATTCCTGTCTTGGAACCAAAGCCAAATAAATCTAAATAATGAAATAATCTTTCTTTTCCTAGCAACTGTCCCATCTTAACAAATCCTGGATTACAAGAATTTTGTAAAACTTGAAGAAAGGTTTGATGACCATGTCCCCCCGCTTTCCAACATTTAATTCTTGCTGTATCAACTTGAACTGAACCAGTATCAGTAAACTCGTCTTTAAATAAATCTACTACTCCTTCTTCTACTGCCGCTGCAGTTGTAACTATCTTCTGGGTAGATCCAGGTTCATAACTAGCCCATATAGGTAAGTTACGAGATAATTCCTCCTGAGAATATTTCTGATAATTATTAGGATCAAAGTTAGGTCTAGAACTCATAGCAAGTACTTCTCCAGTATTAGGATCCATAACAACAGCAAGAGCCATATCTGGGTTAAACATATCTACAACATTATCAAGTTCCCTTTCAACAGATTTTTGAATATTTATATCGATAGTAAGTTGTAAATCCATACCATCTTGAGGCTCAATATATAAATCTGTAAGTTCTAGTTTATTTCCCTTTGCATCACTAAAATATTTTATCGCACCATTTTCTCCAGTTAAATAATCATCATATTGTAACTCTATTCCCGATAGTCCTTGATTATCTATTCCAACATAACCTAAGACATGGGATAACATTTCTTCATATGGATAATATCTTTTAGACTCTTTAACTAGATAAACTCCATCAAAGTTTAATGCTTCTATTTTATCTGCTACCACATAAGATAATCTTCTTCCTTCTGGATGGACCCTTTCTATTGATGTTTCTTTATAAACATGTTCTTTCATCTCATCAAAACTTACTCCTAAAATCTCTGCAAGTTTTGTCGTAACTTCTTTTTTATTCTTAATCTGATTAGGTATTAAAACTAAAGATGTAGTTGTAATATTATCAGCAAGAACTACTCCATTTCTATCAAGAATCCTACCACGCGATGCTTCAATAGGAAGATTCCTACTCCAAAGGTCACTAGCAAGATTTGATAGTTTTTTATAATCTACTACTTGAACATAAAATACTCTTAAGACTATTACTAATAAAATACTACTAAATATTAAAAGAATAATTTTCATTCTCTTATCTATTCCTCTTGTAAACATAAAAAACTCACTACCTTTCCAGTAGTAAGTTTATGTTTTAAAATATTATTTATTATTTAAGCTGATTAAATTTTATATCTTATCATAATTAATAACTTTATGATTACTATCAACATTAAATTTAACATTAACTTTTCTATTATTAAAATAATCTTCAAACTCAGTATCTAACAAGTATGTAATAGCATATCTCTTCTTTTCTTTCAATAAATATTCTATATCAAGAAAAAAAGCATCATTTTCCTCATTATTTCTAACATTTCCTCTATAGTAACTTGTAACAAACACTTCCATATTATAAATTCTATCTGGATATTCAATAATAACATTACCTACTTCTTCTAAATTACTAACTTCTATTCCAGTTTCTTCTTTAACTTCCCTAATGGCTGCTTCTGCCTCTGTTTCTCCTTCTTCTATTTTTCCTCCCGGAATATCAATATATCCTATGTTTTCTTCTTTATATCGTATGCATAAAACTTTATTACCATCAACTACAAATGCTCTTACAGCATTTCTTACCTTCTTCATAGTAAAAATCCTTTCTAATTTTTATCAAAACTCTTTAAACAGTAACTAATGTTTCTTTTAGTATATTAACTATTATTTTAACAGAATCTATTATATCTTCAAAACTTATACCTTTAGCATATGTATTTTTATTTCGATATTCACTCCATAAATCTTTAAGATTATCATTTCCAGTTAAACTATTAATAACTGCATTAAAATAATTTATATCTAATTTTGTCTCTCTTCTTTTAAAAGTGCTTTCTATTGCAATTACTAATGTTTTTTTATCAATATCATTAATTTTTGTTTTAGCAAGAATATATATATCATAAAAATCTTTCAATCGTGTATTAAAACCACCTCTAGCAATAACGGTTTGAAACTTCTCTGCTAAAATAGTCTCAATAGTGTAAGTCAATATTGGTATTTTTTTATCTTCAAAAATAGAATTATAATTATATTTCATTTCTCTTGGAGTAATAATATCTCCTGTTGTTAATTCTACTGTAATATAAGTCTTATTATAGTCTAATTTTGATAATATATTTAATCTAAATCCACCATATTCATCTTCTAATCTAATATCTTTTATAGAAATAATTTTAAAAGACACACCATCATTAATATTGATATTAAGGATTTCATTAAATATTTTTTCTACATTATCTTTTGTTAAAAATATACCTTTTAGGGTAGCATCCATATCTTTAGTTGTTCTGTCTTCATCTCCTATTATTGATGTTAATAAAAGACCACCCTTTAAAATAATTTGACCTTTATATCTACTTCTAGATATTCTTTCTAAAATTCTTTCAAAATAAAATAATTGAAAGTATTTTTGAGAAAGATCACTATTACCTCGGGCTTTTTTAAAAACTAAACTTTTTAATTTATCTGAATTAATTATAATAACACCTCCATATATTCAATAACTTTCTTTTCAATATTTAATTTTTTTGCATATTCCATTAATTTAAGTAAATCTTTACCTTTCATTTTTGAATATCGTTGCAATGCTTTAGTAAAAATCTCTTTATCCATATGTTTTCTTGCCTTAATAATATCACAAATAGTTCTTTCTATATCATAAGTTTTAATTTTCATACCAAATGGTGAGTCTATAGTTGTTAATCCAAGATTTAAAAATTCTCTTTTTACATAATGTAAAACTACATTTTTATCTTGTCTTAACGAGCCATTATAACCATAAGGTACTGTCATATCAAAATAAAGTGGTGTTCTATCTGATAAATCATATAAATAAAGTGCTGTTGCGTGTGAGAAAACACAATTTTTAGACTTTAGTTGATATTTATAATAGTCATCACAAAAAGTATTGACTAAAGCATAATAACCCCTACTAATTCTTTCAAGTTTGTTTTGTTTTACTAATCTAGTTAGCTCAACAGTACTAATATTAGCATTTTTAATTTGTTTAGTTGTAACATACCCATTATTATTATATGCAATTTCAATAATTTTTTTTGCATTAGTCACAATATCACTTCCCTTGTTTATAATTTTATCATTTAATTAATTTTACGTAAATAACTTTTGTTGTATTTTTTCGCATTTTTTATATTTTTTCCGTTTTTTTACAACATTTAATAAAATATATAGCTTTATAGTCAATAACTAATTTTTATGCACAAAATAAAATAAATTTGTGCATAAAAATTAGAGAAGATAATAAAACAAAAAATATCTATATTTCAAGATATTTTAAGCATATTTCTTTTTCTTTAATATTTTATATATCTCATAAACTATTACTAAACTAAAACAAGAAAGTCCTAATAAGAATACCATTACATAAGTAAGATCATCTTTTATAAGGATTAATGTAATTAAACTACTTACTATTAATTTACCGACCTTTCTTGTAAAGTTTAATTTATTCATAATTACTTGATGATCAGCAGGATTAGTATTATCAAGTAATAACTCTTTAATATAGTTATCAAATGGATCTCTTACAGCAAGAAATACACAAAAGCCTATACTCATTAAGATAATACCAAATATTTTAAATGGTAGAAAGTTTCCTATTAAGATAAGAGTAAATGATATAAGGAAACTATATCCTATTATAGATAAGATTTTACTTTTATACTTTTCATAAATATAAAGAAAGAAGTAATTAGCTACTACTCTAACAATTCTTGAAGCACTAATTATTAGAGTAAAAGCAATAGATACATTTTCTAAAGATAAGAAACTTCCTAATTTGTACTGAATAAATAATTTACTATTGTTTTGTCCTAAATCTATAATTGCATAACAAACAGCAAAAAGAAGTATAATTAAGAAAACTAATCGAGTAATTTTAATTTTTCTTTTATCATTTTTTTGTTTCTTTTCTTGAGGAGTTTTAACTTCATATAGAAAATTAACTAATATTATATTTATAAAACAAAATGTTAAACACCCAAACATCGGTATATATGGGTTTATATTGAAAAGAAAACCAGACACAAATGCTGTAAACATTGTAACTACTGAATATATTAAACTATATTTATTTTGCATCTTTATAAATCTATCTTCTTCTTTTAGAAAAGCTAAGTTTTTTCTAATTATAACTGCATCCATATATTTAAAATAGGCATAAGATTCATATAGGATAGAACCTATTAAAATAGTAAAATAATTATTACCAACAGTTATAAGAAAAGCTCCTAGAAAAAGAACTGCAACCCCTACTCTTACAGAATTTAAGGCTCCTATTTTATTGATTATTTTCATAACTAAAGGGTTTAAAATAAGCATAACAAGTGTACTAATAGTTGTAAGAGAACTAATTTCTAAAGCACTTAAATGTTTTACTTCTGTTAAGAATAACGTGTTAATTGCAATATAGAAAATTAAATCTCCTGAAAGCCCTGCAAATAGAGGATATATTTTATTACTCAATATTATTCTTTTTTTATTTACTACCATATTAACTCCCCATTTCTATTTTTCTTTTAATAAATTTAAATATTTCTACTACTAAAATTGGTGAAAGTGATAATAATATAACTATTAACCATTCATTTCCAGTTAAAATACTAAGTGAGAAAAACTCTCTTATTGGTGTTATAAATAAAACTATTAATAGGAAACAAATTGATGCTATCATCGCTAAAAATAGCATTTTATTTCTTGGATAATCTTTACTAAATAAAGAAATAGTACTTGAACTTTGATTTAGAGAATGGAATATCTGTGATAAACACAATACTGTAAACGCCATTGTCATTCCTACATCAAAGCTGTCAGTTGATCCTATAAAGTATGCAATTAAAGTAATAATCGCAAGATAAATACCATAAAAACCTATTCTAAAGACAAGACCTTTTTCAAACAAACTTCCTGTTTTTACTGGTTTATGTTTCATAATATTAGGACTAGCTTCATCTATTCCAAGAGCAAGGGAAGGAAGGGTATCTGTTACAAGATTAATAAATAATATATGAACTGCAAGTAATGGACTAGGTAAATTAAATAACATAGTGATAAAGATAGTTAATACTTCAGCAATATTACCTGCTAATAAGTATTGAATAACTTTTTGAATATTCCTATATACTCTTCTTCCTTCTTTAACTGATTCTTCTATAGTTGTAAAATTATCATCTAATAAAATCATGGCTGCAGATTCCTTTGCAACATCTGTACCAGTTATACCCATAGCAACACCAATATCTGCTGTCTTTAAGGCCGGAGCATCATTGACCCCATCTCCAGTCATTGCTACTATTTCTTTATTTTTCTTTAGAGCTTTAACAATTCTAAGTTTATCTTCTGGGGTAACTCTTGCAAAAACAGAGATTTTTTCTATTGTATTTCTTAGTTTTAAATCACTCATTTTACTCAAAGCTTCTCCATCTACTACTAAATCGTCCTTTTTATATATACCAAGATCTTTAGCAATAGATTTAGCAGTTAATTTATGATCTCCTGTTATCATAATCACTCTAATACCAGCCTCATGACACGTTTTAACTGCATTTTTTACTTCTTCACGAGGTGGATCAATAATTCCAATAATACCAATAAAAGTTAAATCTTTTTCTATCTTATCATCTTCTTTAGGAATATTATTTATATTTTTCATAGCAAACCCTAAAAGTCTTAATCCCTTACTAGACATAGAAATACAGTACTCTTTTACTATTTCTTTTTCTTTGTTATTAAGTTTTACTTTTTTATTATTAAGAAATCCATAACTACAAACATCAATTAACTCTTCAGGTGCCCCTTTACTATAAAGTATATAATCTTCTTTATCTTTAACTACAACACTCATTCTCTTTCTAATAGAATCAAATGGTTCTACATATAATAATTTATTATTTTTTATATTTATAACATCATAACCATTATCTTTAGCGTAAGTTAATAAGCATCCTTCTGTAGGATCCCCTATAACTTTTTCTTTGTCAAAATAAGCATTATTACATAAACACGCACAGTTTATCAAATCATCACTATAGTTATTAACAGTATTTTTATTAAAAATATCACTATACAGAGCACTTGTAGTAACAGTCATTTTATTTAAAGTAAGAGTACCCGTCTTATCAGAACAAATAACAGTAGCACTTCCTAACGCTTCTACAGCAGGAAGTTTTTTGACCAAAGCATTTTTCTTTGCCATCCGAGAAACCCCTAAAGCCATAACTATAGTGGCAGTTGCAGGTAATCCCTCTGGTATTACAGAAATTGCTAATGATATTGCAATCATTAATAAAGAAAGAAAATCTTTACCATATAATAGGCCTATAATAAATATCAATAAGGCAACTAAAATAGCAACAATACTCAAAACTTCTCCTACTTTATTAAGTTTTCTTTTTAATGGAGTATCTAAACTATCAGTGTCTTCTAACATCGTAGCGATAGAACCAACTTCTGTATCAGTAGAAGTTCCAACGACTACACCTAAAGCCGTACCATAGGAAATTATAGTTGAAGAATAAACCATATTAACTCTATCTGCTAAAGTAGTATTTTTATCTAAAATAACAGTAGCATCCTTCTTTATAGGAACACTTTCTCCTGTTAATGATGATTCATCAACTTTTAAGCCATTTTCTTCTATTAATCTAATATCAGCTGGAACTATATTACCATCTTCTAAATAAACAATATCTCCAACAACTAATTCTTTAGTTAAAATGTTTTTCTTTATACCATCTCTTATAACGGTGGTATAAGAAGCAGTCATATTTCTTAATGCAATTACGGCATTAATTGCTTTCTTCTCCTGAATAATACTAATTAAAGCATTAAGAAAGATAATTATTAAAATAACTACTCCTTCAGCATATTCACCTAATATAAAAGAAAGAATCGACGCCAGTAAAAGTATCAGAATCATTCTATCTTTAAGACAATCTATACTCATCTCTAAAATAGTTTTAGGTTTTTTACTTTTAATTTCATTAAAACCATATTTTCCTAATCTATTAACTGCTTCATTCTCATTCAATCCATTTATATTAATATCTAATTCTTCTAATACATCTTTACTACTTTTTGTATATGCATTCTTCAAAATAATCTCTCCTACTCTAATGATTATTGTAACAAAATTAAATAGAAATTACTACCTATTTAGTAACTTCTATTATCTTATTTAAAACATCTTTATATTTGTCATAATCATTTTCATATTCCATAACTAAAAAATCAGTAATACTAACCATTCTATTTTTCCTAATATTTTTATTATCTTTAGTAGAAATAATCTCTGTTTCTATTTCTCCACTACCTTTTTTAAATAATTCTAATGCCTCTTTAGCTTTTACTTTAACAATACCTAAAACTTCATTAGGATCAAATTTAAAACTATTAATATTTGCTTCAAATAAGTCTATATATACATTCACTTTCGCTCTATCTTTAAAAAAGAACACCATACTATCTATATCAAGTCCTATTTCCTCATTTATTTCTCTTCTAAAAGCATCTTTAATACTTTCTTCTTTTAAAATATATTTTTTAATAAAAATTAAACAGTTTACTTCTTTATCTTAATTCTTTCTTAATTAATTTGGCATGCATAACAATTCTATTTCCAAAATTATCTTGACAGGTTGATAGTGTCAATACTCTATCATTAGTATTAACTGTTCCAGAAAATTCTACTTCACTTCTACTTTTAATAGTATTTAAAAACTTACTATAAGTCTCATTACTATTAAAACTAGTTGTTATATAATAACTTTCTTTAGGAATAGTATAAACACTAAATACCTGCCACATAGTATTTTCTGTAGGGGTAGAAAGTCTTATTATATGATTTTCCTTATTGGTATACCATGAACTATTTAAAATATTTTTTAAACTTCCAAACATGGTACCATTATATCTACTATGGGCATAAATAATAGTATTTTGATTAAAATTAACAGCATCATTCCTATAGTCCATATATATCCAACCAGCATCATTTAAACTTTTATCATATGCATGATTTAAATAATAACTGTTATCAATAGTTTGAACAACTGGATAATTAATATTGGTACCATTTACTTGAATCCAACCAACAGTATCAGAATTTTTATTTAATAATTCATTAAAATCTACTTCTAAAAGACTTAATTTTATATAATTCCAATAGTCATCATATATATCAGTAGGTGGATTAATATTCTCTGTATTTAAAGAATCTTCTTTTTCTTTTACACTAGTATCCTTAATAACATCTTTTGATATATCGTCTATTTTTTTATTATCTATATACCAAGAATACACTTTATAAGCTGAAAATATAAAAATACTAAGAAATAATATAAAAAATACAAAAATAATCACTTTTTTTAATTTTAACTTTTTCTTTTGTTTATACTCCATATTAGAAAGATTTTCCATATCATCACCTTACATAATTATATATCAAAAAAACTTATAAAAAAAGCCCTATTAAGCTTTTTCATAATCACATTTACTACATTTAATATTATTATCTTTTTCTATTAGCATTTCCTCACAGTTTGGACATTTTTCTCCAGTAGGTTTATCCCAAAATGCTTCTTTACATTTAGGAAAATTACTACATCCATAAAATATTTTTCCTCGTCTTGTTTTTCTTTCTAAAATTTTACCATCACACTTAAGGCAATCACAGACTACTACTTCTTTTTTCTCTTCTTTTTTTATGTACTTACATTCTGGATAATTAGAACAAGCGATGAATTCTCCATAACGACCAGTTCGTTTAACTAGCGGACTTCCACACTCTGGACATATTTCTCCAGTCTCTTCAGCAGCTTTTTTCTCCATATCACTAAAAGCTTTCTTAACACGAGGTTCAAAAATATCGTAAAACTCTTTTAAGACTTCATTCCATACTAAATTACCTTCAGCAATCTTATCAAGTTCTTCTTCCATATTTTTTGTGTATTCTACATTTATAATATCACTAAAGAATTCTTGTAGCTTGTCAGTTGTCTCTATTCCTATTTCAATTGGAATGAACTTTTTATCCTCTACTTTCACATAACCTCTTTCTTTAATCGTATCAATAGTTTTAGCGTAAGTAGAAGGACGCCCTATCCCTAAATCTTCCATTTCTTTAATTAGTTTTGCTTCTGTATATCTTGCAGGTGGTTTAGTAAAGTGTTGTTCAGAAAGTATATCACTTGTTTTATAATTATTACCTTCTACAAGTTCTGGAATAATCTTATCTTCATTTTTTTCATAATCACTATATACTTTTAGATATCCATCAAAGTTTAAGATACTACCAGTCGCTTTAAATAAATAATCATTATTATTAAAAATTAGAGTTGTACTATCCATAATAGCATCGGCCATAAGTGATGCTAAAGCTCTTTTATAGATTAAACTATATAATTTAAACTCATCATTTGATAAATATTGTTTAACCTTTAGTGGTTCTCTTAATATACTAGTAGGTCTAATTCCTTCATGAGCATCTTGAACATTATCATTTTTCTTAGCATGTTTTGTATACCCTATATAGTTTTTACCAAAGCTCTCTTCAATATAATGAAAAGTACTACCTACAAACTCATCAGAAAGTCTGATAGAATCAGTTCTCATATATGTAATGAGACCAACAGTCTCCGCACCTAAATCTATACCCTCATATAATTTTTGAGCGATAGACATCGTCTTTTTAGCAGTAAAGCCTAATTTAGTTGATGCTTCTTGTTGAAGAGTTGATGTTATAAAAGGTGCTCTACTTGCTTTCTTTCTTTTCTTTTTTTCTATACTATTTAAAGTGTAATCATCTCCTAAAGATTCTAATACTTTGTTAGCATCAAGTTCATCATGAAGTTTTATTTCTTCATCTCTATATTTAAAAAGACTCGCCTCTGTATCTTCTATAATAACAGTAATTGTAAAATACTCTTCTGGAACAAAGGCTTCTATTTCTCTTTCTCTATCAACAATAAGTTTTAAGGCAACACTTTGAACACGTCCTGCACTCTTTGCTTTTATTTTAGATTGTAATAATTTAGATAGTCTAAAACCAATTATTCTATCAAGTATTCTTCTAGTTTCCTGACTCTTAACTAAATTATCATCTATCTTAGTTGGATGTTTAATAGCATCTATTACTTTATCTTTAGTAATCTCATGAAATAATACTCTATCATAGTCTTTATCTTTTATACCTAAAGCTTCTTTTAAATGCCAAGAAATCGCTTCTCCCTCGCGATCAGGGTCGGTTGCAAGTATTACATGATTAGCATCTTTTACATCTTTCTTTAACTCTGTAATTATCTTTTTCTTACCCTTTAGGGGAATATAATTGGGCTTAAAGCCATTTTCTATATCAACACCAAGCCCTAAAGGTCCAGAAGTTGCTAAATCTCTAATATGACCTTGACTTGCTACTACTTTATAATCATTACCTAAATATTTTTCAATAGTTTTACTTTTACTTGGACTTTCGACAATCACTAAATTTTTAGACATCTAATCCCTTCTTTCATACAAATTTATACATGAGAATTATTACTTTGTCAACTCTAAATATTCACTTACTGGCCCATAACTTCTCCTATGTTCATCTATTATTCCATATTTTTTAATAGCTTCTAGATGTTTTTTAGTAGGATACCCCTTATTATTCTTAAAGTCATACATTGGATATTTACTATCTAGTTCATCTAACATTCTATCTCTTGTTACTTTAGCGATAACACTAGCGGCACTTATAGTAATGCTTTTTAAATCTCCTTTAATAATAGAGGTTGTAAGAATATCTATATCTAGTTTCATGGCATCTATTAAAACGTGTTCTACTTTACATGAGCAATTGTTAATCGCTTCCTTCATAGCCATCTTTGTCGCTTCATAAATATTAACTTCATCTATTTTTCTCTCACTTATAATACCTACCCCTACTCCTAAAGCTTGTCTCATAATCTCATCATAAAAGTATTCACGTTTTTTTTCACTTAACTTTTTGGAATCAGTTAAACCATCTAAATTAAAGTTTTCTGGTAAAACAACACAAGCAGCGACAACAGGACCTACTAAAGGACCTCTTCCTACTTCATCAACACCAGCGATAAAGTTAATTCCTACATCACGTAATTTTCTTTCAAAATAATAATTATCTTTTAAACATACTTTTAACTCTAAGTCTTTAATTAATTTCTTATCTTTAGGTTTATTCATTACTTTTTTTAGTTCATAACATGCTTCTAAATTCATAAATCTATAACCATCAATTTCTACGACCTTAGATTCATCATATAAGTTATAATTAATATCAAAGATATTTTTATATTTAATTAATGAATTATATTCTACTCTTGAAGGCCAATCAATAGAATCAAATAATTCTTTAGAACAGGCAAGATCTATATCATCTGTCTCATCTATAATATCTTGACATACTAAACTTGCATCACTAATTACTATATACTTATCTTTAGGTAAATCTAATTTTTTTAGTTCCTTAAATACTTCTTCCTTTGTCATACTACCTCCTATATATTATTTACACTATAATAAAATATTTTCGCATGATTTGTAATATATTGATAATTTTCTTTATTTTTTCTATTCTTTTCTAAAAAGTTTATTACTATAGATATATCATCAGCATCTTCCATTTTAACCATTACTTCTTTACCTATACTTAACTGTTCAGCCATTATCTTTTCATTTAACATACTAGGTATAAAGATATAAAAATCTACATCTATATAACTACCACTATCTTCACTTAGTACTACTCCATTTTTTCTATTAGTAAACACTCTAATAATTTGATATAAAAGATTATAACTACTACTACAAACATAAATATCTAAATTAGGAAATCTATCTGTTACTTTCTTTACTTCCTCTGTATAACTTAAATTATTAGATACTATCTTTTGATAATCTTCTATAAGTAATGCTTCATTCAAAGGTAATAAGTTAATAATAATTTTCCCTTTAAAGTTATTTAACATATTAAGAGCGTCATCTAATGTTAAAATATCATAATAAGTTAATTCACTTAAATTATTATTTTGTATTGTATTAATAGTTATCTTATTAGTAGTAACAGGGGAAAACACTAACACCTGCTTATCTTTAGTCATAACTATATCTAACATAACACCTGTTAGTCCTTCTATGCTATTAACAGACTCAATAAAGGTTTTATTATTATACAAATTACTTTTATGAGCGATAATCTTCATAATAAAAACCATCCTTTCTTCTATAGAATATGTAGAAAGGATAGTTTTTTTAACTTAATTTCGCTTTTATTTTACTAGATACTTCCTTCATATCACATCTTCCTTTTACTTTAGGAGTAACTACTTTCATTACTTTACCCATATCTTTTATAGAAGATGCTTCTGTTTCTTTAAAGGCCTCATCTATTATTTTATCTACTTCTTCATCTGTTAATGGTTCAGGTAGATATTCTTTAATAATAGCGATTTCTTTATCTAAACCTTCTACTAAATCAGTTCTACCTGCCCTACTAAACTCTAATCTAGATTCTTCACGAGTCTTTAACTCTTTAGCAAGAACATCTATAACTACTTCATCAGTTATCTCTATTTTTTTATCGATTCTTTCTTTATCAATAGATCCCTTAATCATTCTAATAACAGAAAGTCTAAACTTATCTTGTTCCTTCATCGCTTTTACCATATCATTTTTAATTTTCTCAAACATAACTATTCCTCCTTACCTGTAACTATTTCTTTTCCTGTTAGATAATAATTATCACCATCTTTAGTAAATGTAAATTTATAAGTATCTTTAACTGTTCCAAATACTCCATCTAGAACTTCTACTGTTAAAATAATGTTTTCATCATCACCTAATTTAACATCTGCTAACTTCATATTTATAGGATCTACACTAACTTCTTCATCTTTAGTGTAGATAGCATATCCATCCATCTCATTATCATAAAAAGCATAATGATTAGCATCAATTTCAAAGGAAGTAGGTGTTATAGTGGTATCTGGTCCATATATAGTTTTAACTGATTCTTCTATGTCATTACTCGAAATAAAATCAACAAGTCCTTCACAACTATAACCACTAGTATCATCTGAAGTATTAACTACATCGCAGTTAATAGACTCACTAATTTCCATATTTTTATATCCATAATACAACATAATTTTAGGACTCTTAACATCTAAAGATTCAATATCATTATAAGCAATTTTTTCATACAACTCCTTAACTTCTTTATCATTTTTAGAAATACTATTACTATTATTACCCAATTTCTTATATGCAAAAATCGCCCCACCTATTAATAATTCTAATATTATTATTACAATTACTACTTTAATCCAAGTATTCTTTTTTTTCATAACTCCTCCTATATTTTCTTTTTCTTAATAAAGAATTTAGTATTATAAAACAAGAATATCGCCATTATTACGATAAAAATCCAGGCGATAACTGTATAAAGAATACCATCTGTATAATTACCAACAATTGCTAAAACACTTTCTGGAATATAATTATCAATAACTGCTGCTAAATCAGGAAGTCCTATATTATTTTTAATAAATGTTAATATTCTTAAAAAAATATCAACTATTCCTATAAAATAAACAAAACTTGAAAATCTTCTAAAATACATTATTACTACTAATATTAAAACAACTAATACAACTAAATCAATATACATAACTACCACTCCTTATTCTTTAATAAAATATAAATTACATTCTTTTTCTCTACCTAAAGTAGTCTCATCACCATGTCCAGGATACAAAGTAATAGAATCATCATAAGCTTTAATTTTTTCTATAGATTTATCCATCTCTATACTACTACCAGTAGGAAGATCACATCTACCAACAGTATCTCTAAAGATAAAATCTCCTACAAACATTGCATTATCTTCTTTAAAATAAAATGTCACTGAATCACTGCTATGACCTGGCGTCATTATAGGAATAAATTTAAAAGTTCCAATCTCAACTTCTTTTAAATCAGTTAAATTACTCTTTTTAAAAATTTTTAACCTTCTATTAGAATTTAAAAAATCTCGTAAGGCTCCTATATGATCAAAATGAGCATGAGTAACTAATATACCAATAATTTTATCAGTACCAACTAATTCTCTAATCTCTTTACTATCACTACCAGGATCAACTATTAGACAAGTTCCATCTTTACTTAATATATAACAATTCTCTTCTAATGCCCCTGTTACTATCTTTTTTATCTCCATAAATAATCTCCTATCTATATAATATAGAATAGTAAAAATTAGCTTACTCGTCAAGACAAGATAAAAAAGTTAACGTAAATTTACTAAAAAAAGAATCTCTATTTACTAGAAATTCTTATTTTATAACATAAGGGTTAGATGATGTTCCATCGCCTGATGTAAACCCATTATCTGCTATAACATTGATAACAGGACGCACAGCGAACATGTCAGTCACACCATTTAAGTGCAAAATAATATTATATTCTTCAAAAACATACGCAAACTGGCATCTATAGATCTCGCCTGGTGTCATTGTCCAATATAGATATAATGATGTATTCAAATAGCCATTTCCTTCCACAAATATATTTTCTCCTGCTAATACCAATTCATCTGCCGTTATCAATCCTGCTTTTAATCTATAACTTCCTCCATATGTTTCATCTGTCTCTGGACACATTAAAGTCGGCTTATTATCTGTTGGAGTATTTTTCAATCTTCCTCCTAACCTTTCACCATATGCTGAATAAGTACACGATGAAGACGCTGGTAAATCATATTCATTTGAAGATTTATAGCCACTACTATCACTACAAAACTTTCCTTCTATTACACTACTATCATAACCACTACTTCCTAGTGTATTTTTATACCATGTATCTACTTCTCTTTTTGCAAATGAATCTGTTCCATTATCATAGGTGTAGCCTGTATATTTTGGGTCATCAACTTTTTTATTAAATGGTGACATTCCTATAGCATGAGAATTAACTAAATCCTCATTACTTGGTGTTGTACTAACCCCATTATATATTAATCTTAAACTTCCATCTCCATTTATTCTCACTATCTTCCAGTACATCTTATCTCCTGCACTTGCTAGTTTAACTCTATTACTTTCATTACAACTAGAATTATATTGTTGACATGACTCTAAACTTTGTAAATATCTATAACCATCAGGACTATATACATAATAATCACTTTCATACTCTCCAAACTGTACATTGTTATTATCTATATCTCCTCATCTATTACTTTCACTACTACTCATACTACCCTGATATAAACTCATCTCTCTTTTAGGTCTTCCTGTATAATCATTGGCACTTGCTTCTTCATTATAAACTTCCGGTGCCATTAACTCTTCTTCACCATCATCTGTTAGTCTCGTAAGATATAACTTTATATATTTTCCATCTATCTTCCTATCTGATGTTGTTACATCCTTTGCACTTATCTCATAGTTGATATTTACATCTCCTACTACCTTACTACTTACTGTAAAATCAAAATACTCTCCTGTATTTAACCTTTCTTTCCTGTCTCATCTGTTGTTGGTAACGCTCCATTTAAGGTTATAGTATTATCACTCTCTTCATAACTCATAGTAATTGATCCTGTTGTTATACTGTTTACTTTTGTTCCTATTTTACTAAAACTAAAGGCTGCATAACTTACTCCTATTATGGCTAGTATCATTAATATTAATAATGCTATTATTACTATATTCTCTTTCTTCTTTACTTTCACTAGTACCACTCCTTCTACTTATTAGACATTAGAAAGAACAAAATATATTCATTCTGTTCTTATACCACAAGAAAAGAAAGTAACATGATTACTTATATATTTACTAACCTGCATTTTGTAAACATATCATTTTCATAGTTACTACCTTCTTTCTTATTATCAACTTAATAATAGAAGAAAAAAAGAACTTAGACAAGTCCTTTTATTCATAGTTATTTGCTTTAACTTCCATAAAGCTTTGTGGATGATTACATACTGGACAAACATCAATAGCATCTTTACCAACATATACATGCCCACAGTTACGACAAATCCAAATCTTATCTCCATCTTTATGGAATACTCTATCATCTTTAACATTTTTAAGAAGTGTTAAGTATCTTTCTTCATGTTCTTTTTCGATTTTTCCTACACTTTCAAAAAGGTAAGCAATACGTGTGAATCCTTCTTCACGAGCAGTTTCAGCAAATTCTTTATACATGTCTGTCCACTCATAGTTTTCACCAGCTGCTGCATCTTCTAAGTTAGTCATAGTATCAGGAATATCTCCACCATGTAATTCTTTAAACCATAGTTTTGCATGTTCTTTTTCGTTATTAGCAGTTTCTTCAAAGATAGCTGCTATTTGTTCATAACCATCTTTTCTAGCTTTAGATGCATAATAAGTATACTTATTACGAGCTTGACTTTCTCCTGCAAAAGCAGTCATTAAATTTTGTTCAGTTTTTGATCCTTTTAATTCCATAATTTACCTTCTTTCTATATTTTTTTATATTAAGGAGATTGCTCTCCTAATATATCACTTCTATCCTTAAAATTTGTATGTAAAATTTTTAAGGCTTTAGGACTATTTGGATAATCTAGATAAGTTTTATAAATACTTATTACATCAGGATTCTGATAAGAAAATCTAATTTTATTATTCTTATCATCTTCCACTAAACTTTCTCCTCTTTCTAGATTTATCTCATTCATTTTTGTTATTGGTGATAAAACTTGTCCACCACCACTTACACAACCATTAGGACAATTCATAACTTCTATAAAGTCATAATTATCTAATTCATTTAATACCACTTCTAAATTAGGCATACCTGTAACAGCAGCAACACGTAAATTATAGTCCCCAATATTCACTGTTGCTCTTTTTATTGTACCACTTTTATTATTTTCTGCAAGGTCTAAGAAGTTAATTATTTTGTCTTCTCCAGTTAAAAGATAATTGGCATATCTTAAAGCAGCTTCCATTACTCCACCACTTTTTCCAAATATTAAACCAGAACCACTTCCTTTGCCAAAAAGCGGAGAAAAATCACTTGGTTGAACTTTAGTTATATCAATATTAGATTCTTTTAACAACATAACTAATTCATTTGTTGTAATGGCTATATCCATACCCATCTCTGTTCTTTTTATTTCAAACTTTTTGGCAGTACAAGGAACAACCGCTACATTTATTACACTTTTTTTATCAAGTTCATTTACCTTTAAGAAATATGTATTTAATAACGATGCTTGAATACCTATTGGACTTTTAACAGTAGATAAATGCCTTATTTTTTCAGGATGATATATCTCAAGATATTTAACCCACGAAGGACAACAAGAAGTAAACATAGGAAGTGTTAATTTATTTTTTAATCTATTTACTAATTCGCTTCCTTCCTCCATTATTGTCATATCAGCTCCGAAAGTTACATCAAAAACATAATCAAAACCTACTTCTTTTAAGGCACCAACTAATTCTTTTTCTAAAAATGTTCCTGCATCAAGTCCAAAACCTTCACCAATAGAAGCTCTAACAGATGGGGCAACAGAAATTGTAACTATCTTTTCAGTATCATGTAAATAATCTAACACTTTTTTATAGTCATATTTAGGGACTAAAGAACCAACAGGACAATTCAATATACATTGTCCACAATGTATGCAAATTGCCTCTCTTGCTTTCTTATCATCATACCTAATACCTACTATTTTCTCACAAACATTTTTACAGATACCACAGTTGACGCATTTTTCCTTTATTCTTTTAATAGCAATATTATCTTCATCAATTCTAACTGCATTACTTAATTCCATAATTTCACTTTCCCTTACAACTATCACAGATACCATCAAAGACTAAATTAATATGTTCTACATCTTTTAAATTAGAAGATGATAATAAATTATCAATCAATTTGTTATCAAGAAAAACATCATAAATTTTACCACATTCTAGACAATAGAAATGATAATGATCCTTTCTATAATCATAATGAATACCATCGGGACATTCTATCCTTCTAATCACATCTTCTTCTACTAAACTTTTAATAGTTCTATAAACAGTCGCTTGTCCTATATTTTTACTACTTAAAAGCTCACATAATTCTTTAATTGTTGGATGATCATAATTTGATTTTAAAGCATCCAATATTTCTTGTCTTTGTATCGTATTTCTTTCCATATCTAACACCTTATTGATAACCATTATCAATAACATTATAATAAAATAAATATTAAAAGTCAACTAAAAAGAACTAAATATTTCTATTTAATTCCTATAAATTTCTTTTTCCACTCTTCTCTATCTTTATGATAGATCT
>CALVVB010000012.1 GCA_944363735.1 uncultured Bacilli bacterium
TTAGCAGATCCAGGGCCAAATGGAGATACCTATGATGATGGAGTAGATACCTTTATAACAGGAGAAGACCCTAATAACTACATTTGGTATAGTGGTAAATTATGGAGAGCAGTATCAGTTAATAATGAGACTAAGGCAACAAAGTTAGTAACACAGTGGAATATAAGTACAATTACTTATAATCCGGATAATCAAACTAATTTTGAGGGAAGTTATATGGAACAATGGTTAAATGATACAACGGTAGATGGCTTTTTAGGTAATTTAAGAGATTACGAGAACTTTATCGTAACAGATGCAGTATGGGATGCGACAATGGATGGTAATGATTTAGGGAGTATACAAAGACCTAATGGAACAACGACAGTAATAGCTTCAGTAGGACTTTTAAATATGTATGAATATCAGTCTAGTAATAATGGAGAAACAAATGGTTATTTAAATAATGGACTTTATTGGTGGACTTTAACACCATACAGTGCGTCATACGTGCATCTCGTCTTCCACTACGGCTACGCGAACTACAATAGTCCGTCTTACTCGAACGGCGTCCGGCCATCCATAAATCTAAAATATAACGTCAAAATCGTGGATGGAGATGGAACAGTAGATAATCCGTATCGATTAGAAGGAGACAATGATAGTAATTTATCAGGAACAAAGTTGAGTACAAGGTATAGTGGAGAATATATAAGATTTGGTAATAATGAGAATAATTTATACAGAATAGTTAGCCATGAAATGGATGGACAAACAAAGATAACTAGTGAAAAACCATTGAAAGAAAAAGGCGCTTTTAAAATTACTGATTACGGAATGAATTCCACAGCTTTTTACAATTCTATGGGTAGTAGGATAGGTGCTGTTTTAGTTGGAGATCTTTCTACTTATCTAGATAATGAATATATTGAGATGATAGTAGATAGTAATGATTGGTACTTGGGAACAGTAGGATATGGTGTTTCATATAAACTAGCAAAATATACAGATGAAAATATGAGTAATTTAGTAGAAGTATATTCTGATCAAAGACTTAAAGTAGGATTACTAAGATATGGAGAATTAATGGCAGGTCAATTTGATAGATATGGTAATAATACAACATATTGGACGTTAACACCATACGATCAACAAGATCTTAATATTATTATAGCATATGGTAATGCAGCGAATCAAAGTTCTACACACCATAGTGGTGTTAAACCATCAATGAATCTTAAATCTAACGTTGTGATAACTGGAGGAACAGGAACAAAATCTGATCCATTCACTTTATCTGTTCAATAATGTTATCTGTTCAAGCTAAAGAATCTAGCATAAAAACTAGATTTCTTTTTATTTTTGAACAGATAATATTCATAGACTTAATAACTGGCTCAGGATATTATAAGTATTCCGTTAATTTATAATTCTGTATTATAATTGAAAACTTTAAAATAAAATTTATAATTATCATAAATAATAACAATAGTAATAACAACTAAGCTACTTTATAATATTTATTTTTGTAATATATGTCTAAAGTATTAAGAAAGTAATAAAACTTTTAATTACCTTTCATTACCTTTTTCATTGAAATATATAATTAATGTTATCTGTTCATTATACAAAAGAAGCCTTGGTATAATTACCAAAGCTCGTATATAAACAGATAACATTATTGAACGGATAACTGGAATTATCTGTTTAAACAGATAATTTTATATTGCTCTTCAATAAGTTAACTAGCCTGACTAGTTTTCTTTTTGTATTGTTTTAAATCTTTTGCTAATACTATTAATATAATTTACACATGACTTTAACTATGATAAAATTAGTTCAAGGAGGGAATTATGTTTCGTAAAAATAAAGATAATGAATTAGATTATAGAGCGATTAATAAGTTTTTTAATACTTCTAACAACTTATTAAAGTTTGTACTTGCTTTAGTTATTATACTTGCTGTACTTCTTGCAACTTACTTAATAAAAGAATGGAATATTCTTGGTATAATAGGTACTATTTTATCAGTAATATCCCCTGTGTTTATAGGTTTTGTTATCGCTTGGTTACTTGATCCTCTTGCAACAAAACTATCTAATAAAATGCCTAGAGTTATCGCTTGTATTCTTACATATTTAATTATCTTTGGGGGAATAATTTTAATATTAGTATTTACTGTACCAACACTATCTAGTAGCGTTTCTGATATTGTTAATGTTATTCCTAATATAGTTGATAATGCTCAAGATTTTGCTAGTGATTTATTAGAAAAACTTGGAGATAGCTACCAAGTTGAAAACTATAAAAATACTATGCTTGAGAAAATTGAAAGTGTAGGGACTGATTTCGCTAGTACTCTTCCTAACAGTATCTGGAACTTTGGTAAAGGAGTAATAAGTGGGGCAACTAATATTATATTAGGTCTTATGATAGGTTTTTATCTTTTATTTGATTTTCGTAAGTTCCAAGGGCATCTTTTAAGCATAATGCCTAAAAAATGGCATAAGAATGCAAAAAAATTAATGAGTCGTATTAATGGTAAGCTTCGAAGCTATGTAGGTGGAGTTTTATTAGTTATGCTTTTAGTCTTTATAACACAATCTATTGGTTTTTCTTTAGCAGGATTAAAAGCACCTCTTCTATTTGCTTTGTTCTGTGCAATTACTGATGTTATTCCATACATTGGACCATGGATTGGAGGAGCACCAGCAGTTATAGTTGGTTTTACAATCGATCCTATGGTAGGAGTGTTCTGTCTAGTTTCTGTAATAGTTTGTCAATTACTTGAAAACAATTTCTATCAACCATTAATTATGGGTAAAACAATGAAACTACATCCTGTAACAATCATGCTTGGACTATTGATTTTTAACTATTTCTTTGGTATGATAGGAATGATAGTTGCAACACCATTAATTGCAACCATTAAGATAATTTTTGAGTTTATTATGGAACATACAAGTCTAGGAAAAAGATTTGACAATTATCAAAGAAACAATAAGAAAACGTATGAGAAAAAGAGTACAGAAGAAAATCTTATCAAAGAGAGTTAATGGTTGGTGGAAATTAATTAAGATTCTTTTGGAAAGCTATTTCTTTAGTTTTGAAGGGATGACCTTTATCAAAATTAAGACCAAAGTAGGATGGTAACGTGTATACTTATGTATATGCTCCTACAGTGGTCTTTTTTATGTAATTTTTAGGAGTTGGTTTAGATGAAGATATTTTTATTAGCAGGTAAAGCAGGTTGTGGTAAAGATTTACTAGGTAGGTATATGAAAACTAAATATGATTTCAAAGGTGATAGCACTTGTATTCTTCATATTACAACACCACTATATGAGTATGCTAAAAACTATTTTAGCTGGAGTGGAGATATGAGAGAAAAACCTCGTGAATTCTTGCAAGAGATGGGTATTGAAGTGATTAGAAATACTCTTCATAAAGATACCTTTTTAGTTGATAGATTGTGTGAAGATATAGATATATTAAAACACTATTTTGATGTTTTTATAATTACTGATGGTAGACTTGTCAGTGAGTTCAATTTATTGAAAGAAAGATTCCCTGATATAAAAATAATTCATGTTATTCGAGAAAATTATGATAATCAACTAACTGAAAAAGAAAGAAATCATATTACAGAAACTGATATGGAAAATTATACCGATTATGATTACGTAATAAAAAATACTAATAAAGAAGAATTATTTAAAGAAGCCGATAAGATCATCAGTGAAGAAAGCGAGGTTGAATTATTATGAAAAAATTAATCGCTGTAGTTGGTATGAGTGGAACCGGTAAAAGTGTTGCCACCACCTATTTAGAAGATCAAGGCTATAAAAAAATATACTTTGGAGGAGTAATTTATGATAAGATGAAAGAAGAAGGAATAGAAATCACTCCTGATAGCCAAAAAGAGTTCCGTGAAAATTTAAGAAAAGACCATGGTATGGGAGTAGTTGCAAAAATTCTTCTTCCTAAAATAGAAGAAGCTTATAGTAAAGGAAATACAGTTTTAGATGGACTTTATTCTTGGGATGAATATTTAATTCTTAAAGATAAATTTAAAGATTTAAATCTTGTTGGTGTTTGCACTGATAAGAAAATTAGATATAATAGAGTTGAATCAAGACCAGATAGACCTTTTACTAGAGAAGATATTATTAAAAGAGATATCGCCGAGATAGAAAACTCTGCTAAAGGTGGACCAATTGCCTTTGCTGATTATTATATCTTAAATAATGGAGATCTTAATAGTTTTTATAAGAGATTAGAAGAAATACTTGATGATATAGATAGTGAAGAACAATAATATTGAGGAGGGCTACATGAAAGATGTAATTGTTATAACTGGTGGTAGTAATGGACTTGGAAAAGCTCTTGTAGAATATTCATTGAATAATGGATTAATAGTATGTAATCTTGATAAAGAAAATTTAGAATTAGATAATCCAAATTATAAATGTTTTGTTGGAGATGTTTCTAACGAAGATTTTATAAGTATAGCAATAGATAAAATTGCCTCTCTAGGTAATATAAAATATTTAGTAAATAATGCTGGAGAACCATCTTTTAAGTTACCTTCTAAATACACTAAAAGTGATATAGATAAATGTTTTAAAGGGCTTCAAAGAATGATACTTGCTACTACAAAAGCATTACAAGTAAAAAATGAAGAAGATTTAAAAATTGTAAATATAATGTCATCAGCGGCAATTAGAGGTAATAAACAGGAATCAGTTTATTGTGCTACTAAATGGGGTGAAAGAGGTTATACCGAAAGTTTGAAAGTGGCATACAAGGGAACTTCTGTAAAAATAGTAGGGATATATCCTGGAGGAATAAATACAGATTTTTATAAAGATAGTAGAGATTATGTATCGCTTCAAAAACAACAAAGTTTTATGAATCCTAATGATGTTGCTAAAGTTATATGCGAAAATATATTTAGTGATTTAAATTTAAATGTTGCAGATATATTTATCGAAAGAAATTAAAATATAAGAAGTTAAGAGGTAAAAAAATTAAATTTAGGAGGTGGTATTAATGTTGGATAAAGATTTTAAAAGAGTTATTGCAACTATTAGAGATGAGATTATTGAAACTCAAGTTTATATAATGAGTGATGCAAATAAACGTCTTTTAAATTTATATTTTAAACTTGGTAAAATAATTTATGAAAATTCTAAATGGGGTAATAAATTTATTAAAGAGTTGGAAACAGAATTAAAATTAGATTTTCCTAATTCAAAGGGATTTTCGGCAAGAAATTTGATTAGAATGAAAAAATTTTATGCGGAATATAAAGAAGAAGAAATTTTGCCACCGCCGGTGGCAAAATTACCATGGACTCATAACAACATCCTTATAGATAAGGTCAAAGACAAAGAAAAACGTTTATGGTATGCTAATGAGGCTGCAAATAACAATTGGTCGAAAGTAGTTTTGAGTCATCAAATTGATATGAATTTATATGAGCGTAAAGCACTTACTAATAAAGAAAATAATTTTAAAAATACCTTAATAGAACCACAAAGTGATTTGGCAAATGATTTACAAAAGGATCCTTATATTTTTAATTTGCCTTTATTAAAAGAAAAATATATTGAAAAAGAACTCGAGGAATCAATGGTAGAACGTATTAAAGATGTACTATTAGAACTTGGAGAGGGATTTAGTTTTGTTGGTAATCAATATAAAATAACTGTAGGAGATAGTGATTATTTTATTGATATGTTATTTTATCATTTGAAATTACATTGTTATATAGCTGTTGAGCTAAAGGCAGTATCTTTTAAGCCTGAATTTATTGGACAGTTAAATTTTTATCTAACGGCACTTGATGAACAGATAAAAGATGAACATGATTTTCCTTCAATTGGTCTATTGCTATGTAAAGAAAAAGATAAGTTAACAGTTGAATATTCACTTAAAAATGTAAGTAAACCAATTGGTGTTAGTTCCTATGAAATTTCCAAATATATGCCTAAAGATATTATTGATAAATTACCTACAGAAGAAGATATAAATCTTCATCTAGATATAGATGAAATAATTGAACAAGAAGGAGAGAAGTAATATGAGATATATGACTAGTAATGAAATTAGGAAGATGTGGATTAAATACTTTGAAGAACATGGACATAAATATGTTAAGTCAGCACCACTAATTCCTATTAACGATGATTCACTACTTTGGATCAACGCTGGTGTTACACCATTAAAAAAATACTTTGACGGAAGTATTACTCCAGAGTCTAGAAGAATTGTTAATATTCAAAAGTGTATAAGAACTAATGATATAGAGAATGTTGGAGTTACAAAAAGACATCATACATTCTTTGAGATGATGGGAAACTTTTCTATTGGAGATTACTTTAAAGATGAAGCGATAGAATTTGCTTTTGAGTTATTAACTAGTAAAGATTGGTTTGATATTCCTAAAGAGAAACTTTATGTAACAGTCTATATTAATGATGCTGATGCTTATAATAAATGGAAAGAAGTAGGAATAGCTGAAGACCATATCATAAAATTAGAAGGTAACTTTTGGGAAATAGGAGAAGGACCATGTGGTCCTGATAGTGAAATATTCTTTGATGGAGGAGAAAAACTAGATCCTGATGGTACTGCCTGGGAAAAATTTATCCACGATGAGGATCAAAATCGTTATATAGAAATCTGGAATAATGTATTTAGTCAATTTAATTCTAAAAAGGGAGTTCCAAGAGAAAAATACCAAGAACTACCACACAAAAATATCGATACAGGTGCAGGTCTTGAAAGATGGGCTTGTATATTCCAAGGTGTAGATTCAAATTTTGATACTGATTTATTTAAACCAATTATAGAAAAACTTGAAGATTTAAGTGGTGTTTTGTATAATGGTGAAACTGCTTTTAAAGTAATTGCCGATCACATGAAAGCAGTGACTTTTGCACTAACAGATGGGGCTAGTTTTGGTAATACTGGTAGAGACTATGTTTTAAGACGTTTAGTAAGAAGAAGTGTTAGATTTGGAAGAAAACTAGGATTTAGTGAACCATTCTTATATAAACTTGTTCCTACTATTGTAAATGTTATGGGAGAATCTTATCCTGAATTAAAGAAAAGTTCAGGAGATGTAGCCGTCTATATTCTTGATGAAGAAAAACTATTCTTTAATACCTTAGAAGATGGAGAAAGACGTCTTAAAGAAATAATGAAAGATGATAATGATAAGGTAATAGGTGGTTATGATGCTTTTAAACTATATGATACTTATGGTTTTCCAATAGAACTTACAGAAGAGATTGCTAGTGAATTTGGTTATACTGTTAATCGGGAAGAATTTTATGAATATATGAATAAGCAAAGAGAACTTGCTAAAAAGAATGCTCGTAGTAAGACAGCGATGGCTAGTCAAAAGAAAGTTTTAATGGACTTTACTAAAGCATCAACTTTTGTCTATGGATTATATCGTTTAAAAAGTAGCGTTCTTGCAATAGTAAGTAAAGATAGTTTAGAAAAATCTCTAGATCGTTCTGGTTATATTATCTTAAAAAGAACTTGTTTTTACTCTGAATCAGGTGGCCAAGTTAGTGATACTGGTATGATTGTTGGTAAAAATTTTAAAGCTAGAGTAGTAGATGTCTTTAAAGGACCTAATGGACAACATATTCATAAAGTAAAACTACTAGATGGAATAATTAAAGTAAATGATGAAGTAGAAGTTATTGTAGATAAACAAAGAAGAAAAGAAATAGAAGCTAATCATTCTAGTGTTCATATTCTTCAATATGCTCTTAGACAGGTAGTTGATAAAAACATTAGGCAAGCAGGTAGTTATGTTGATGACGAGAAACTTCGCTTTGATTTTACTTGCCCATCAAAAATAAGTGATGAAGAGATTGTAAAAACAGAGAATTTTGTTAATAATATGATTAAGAAGAATATTATTACATCTACTGAAACAATGCCACTAGAGAAAGCGAAAGAAATAGGTGCAATGGCTTTATTCGGAGAAAAGTATGGTGATACAGTTAGAGTTGTTAAAATAGATAAATCAATCGAATTATGTGGTGGGACCCATGTTGCTAATACGAAAGATATAGGAAGTTTTGCTATCTTTAATTTTGAATCTAAAGGAAGCAATACATACAGAATAGAAGCAGTTACAGGAAAAAATATAGAAAATACTTTATTTGAAGTTATTAAACCATATAATAATGAAATGGTTAAACTACTTCTTAAAGCAAAAGAGATTCTTGCTCTTGCTAAAAGGCAAAATATTGATTTAACTTTTGAGGTAGATATAGATAATACTGCCCCAACATCTTATAAAGATATAATCTTTAATCAAAATGAACTTTCATATATTCAAAGCGAAGTCAAAACTTTAGAAAAAGAATATAATAATGAAATAGAAAAACTAACATTGTCTAATTTAGATAAGTATTTATCACAAACTAAAGAAATTAATGGCAAAAAATTACTTTATTTGGAATTAGATAACATAGAGATATTCTTAGTAAAATCTATGGCAGATGATTTATGTAATAAACTAGATAAATTAGTTGTATTATTAGCTAATATAAAAGAAGATAACAGTGTTAATTTAGTATGTCGCAGTACAGACTCATCTGTTAATGCTGGTTTTATAATAAAAAGTATAACAACAGCATTTGGTGGTAATGGAGGAGGAAGTCCTACTTTTGCAAACGGAGGAATTAAAGATAAAGAACATCTAAAAGATATAAAACATGCCTTTGAGGATTTATTAAATGAATAATTATTTAATTAACAGTAGTGCCACTAGTCTTATAGATAAAAAGATAGAAGAACTAGTTAAAGAAAACAATTTTAACGAGGCCTCTATAACTACATATGATTTAGAAGAAGATAGTATTTTTTCTCTATTAGAAGATGCAGATACTATCTCTTTGCTTACACCTAATAAAGTAATAATTGGTAAAAATTTGTCTAATAATAATTTGGATGATAAATCATTAAAAACATTATCAAAATATTTAGATAACCCTAATAGTAATGTCATATTAATATTTGTTACTACTAGTATAGATACAAGAAAAAAAACTATTAAAGAGGTTATTAATAAACTATCTTTAGTTAATTTAAATACTGATACAAAAACAATAATAAAAGATATACTAAAAGATTATGATGTAGAAAATAAAGTAATTAATCTTTTAGAAGAATACTATAGCGAAGATATAGAACGACTTATCAGTGAAACCAAAAAAATAGCATTAGCTTTCATCAACACTAAAAAAATTACTTATAACAATGTAGTAGACTTATTAGTTAAACCCTTAAATAGAGGAGATACTCTTGCTTTTGATTTGGTAAGAGAGATTGCTTTAAAAAATAAGAAGAAAGCTATTAATATCTATAATGAATTACTAAACTATAATATAGAAAGCTATTCATTAATAGGACTATTAGAAAGTCAGTATAGACTTCTATATCAAGTTAAAGTTCTAAATAAGAATAATATTACTTATAATGATATAGCATCTATTTTAGAAGTACATCCTTTTAGAGTTAAAAAGACTCTAGAACTGGTTAGATTCTATACTTTAAAAGAAATAAGAAAACTAATAAAAAATCTAGCAGATATAGATTATAAAATAAAAAGTGGTATTTATGAAAATAATATAATTATAGATTTGTTAATATTAAATATCAAATAGTGATAGTATTTGATATTTTTCTTTTTTTGTGGTATAATAAGCTCTGCACTTAAGAAGGGGGTATTATTTTGGAAAATTTGACTGAACTTAATAATAAAATAAACAATATTCTTTCTAAAGAAGAATTACAAACAGCTATATTGATGTCAATAGAAAAATCTAGCACTATAGAAGAATTACTAATATTAAACTAGCATTTTAATGAAGTTTTTGATACTTGTTTTTCCCGTTCTATACATACTTTGTTTGCTAAAAATTTAGAACGCATTTCTTATAATAGTGCCTTATTTAATGCCACTTTAATTATTGAAGATTTAATTAATGACTGTTATTAAAAAAATAATTGTATTAAGTAAAGATAAATTTAAAAAGCCTTTAAACTTGTATGACTATTACACTACTACAAACTTTGACTTTAGATCATTAGCAAGACTAGCTTTATCTTTTAATGATATTAAAAATAATAGATTAATATCACAATATATTAATAAGTTTCCAGATGTATTTAAAAACTATGATGATAATAAAACTGTTTCTTTAAAGCAAATAAAAATTATGAGTTGTTGTAATGATAGTATTAGATTTACTGATGGAGATTTAAATAAAGCTTTAAATGATATTAATGAGAAAAAAATTCCTCATATTAAGGGAGTAATGTATTATGCAATTAGAAGGCAATTAGATAATGATAAAGTCAAGAAAAATACATTTTTAATAATAAAAGAAGGATATTAATTAATCCTTCTTTTGCTTTTCTAGATATAAATATATCTCTTTTAATTTTGATTCATAACCTAATTCTTTTGGAAGATAATATTTTTTATTCTTTAACTTATCAGGTAAGTACTGTTGTTTAACAAATGCATTTTTATAGTCATGAGGATATTTGTAAGTAGTACTTGGATTCTTTAAATGTTTTGGAACATCTCCTACATTACCTTTTTCTATATCGCTTAAAGCTTCATCTAAAGCAATATGAGCGGTATTACTTTTAGGAGATAGAGCCATCTCTGTAACAATAGTACCTAAAGGAATTCTTGCTTCCGGTAAGCCTACTAATTTAGCTGCTTCAATCGCTGCCATTACCTTTGGTCCAATAGATGGATTAGCAAGACCTATATCTTCATAAGCAATTACAGCCATACGTCTAAAGATACTATCTAAATCACCTATCGTAATTAACCTTGCTAAATAATGTAGAGATGCATCTACATCACTTCCTCTAATAGATTTTTGGAAAGCAGATAACATATCATAGTAAGCATCTCCATCTTTGTCGGCAAAGAATACGGGTTTACTATTTATTTTTTTTACAACATTTAAATCTACTTTAAAATCATTAGTAGAGTAGTATGATATTTCTAAAAGATTATAAGCAAATCTCAAGTCATTTCCTGATATTTTGGCAATATATTTAATAGTTTCGTCATCTATCTTTATATTAGGTAAATATGGGCTTTTAACAGCCTTCTTTAGACCTTCAATAATATCACTTGTTTCTAACTCTTTAAGTTCAAATAACTGACACCTTGACCTGATAGCAGGATTAATAGCATGATATGGATTACTTGTAGTCATACCTATTAAAGTAATAAGACCACTCTCTAAACATGGTAGTAAAATATCTTGTTTATCTTTATTAAGTCTATGTATCTCATCCATAACAAGAACAATACCATCATACATTTTCGCTTCTTCTATAACGATATCTAAATCTTTCTTAGAATTAATCGTAGCATTTAAAAATCTATGTCTTACTCCTAAATCATTAATAATAGCATTTGCAATAGAGGTTTTACCTATACCAGGTTTACCATATAAAATCATCGAAAATAATTTCTTATTTTTTACTAAATTACTAAGAATCATATTATCTCCAATTAAATGTTTTTGTCCTATTACTTCCTTTAAAGAATTAGGGGCAAGTTTTAAAGCTAGAGGTTTATCCATAAATATCACTTTCTTTCTTCACCCATTATTTTATCAAAAAACACTGTTTTTTTAAAGCTATTGATGTTATACTTTACTTATGGAGGGTTCATATGGAAAGCGAGTTAGATAAATACTATAAAGAATATGAAATAATAAATGCTATTATTAAAGAAAAACAAGAAACAATAGATGAGTTATATAAAAATTTAATAAAAACAAAAGTAGGAAAATTTTATTTTAGTTTAAATGATAAACAAAAGAAAGAATTTAGAGAGATATATAGTGATATTAATATTATTAGATATTTTTTAAATAAAAAAAGTATTGAAGTATATAAGAAGGCTCTAAAAGATTTGTTTTCTTCCTTGGTAAATAGTTCATCTTTCACATTGAATAAAGAAAGTTCTCTTAACATTTATATTAAAGATGGTATAGATACATACAATGTTTTAACTAATAAATCTACGAAAGATATAGATATTACTGATGAAATCAAACTATTTATTCAAGAAGCAATAAACGATATATATGGCATTTCCTCAAACTTTTCTTTAGATGATATACCTTTGATTAAAGCAATTTATTATAAAATAAACAAAGAACCTACTAATAAAAATTGTAGCAAAATTATAGAGACGAGAATTTTATCCCAAGCTGAAAGAATACATAGACTAATTAAAAGAAAAAAGGCTCTTTAAAAATAAACATAAAAGCTTATAAAAACGATTAATAGATAGGTAGTGATAACTTGAAACGTAGTGAAGTAAATAGAGAAAAAATAAGTCCGATGATGAGACAATATTTAGATATTAAAGATAATTATGAAGATACTATTATCTTTTTTAGACTTGGAGATTTTTATGAAATGTTTTTTGAAGATGCTATAACTGCATCTCATGAGTTAGAATTAACGCTAACAGGACGTAATGCAGGTCTTGAAGAACGTGTTCCTATGTGTGGAGTTCCTTTTAAAGCTTATGAAGGATATCTAGATAAATTAATAGATAAAGGTTATAAAGTAGCGATAGTTGAACAATTAGAAGATCCTAAAACTACTAAAGACATGGTAAAAAGAGATGTTATTCAAGTGGTTACAAAAGGTACTAGATTAGATTCTTCTATTAATGCTAAAGACAATAACTTTATCGCATCAATCTATGATTTAGAATACTGTTATGTCTTATCATACTCTGATGTATCGACAGGAGAAGTTTATGTCTTGTTAGAAAATGGTGATAAAGATGCCTTACTTAGAGAAGTATTGAGACATAATTTTAGTGAAATAATTGTCAATGATAAAATAGATAGAGAGTTTGTTAATATTATTAGAACTACTTATCATTTAAATGTAACTATTTATGATGAGTTATATAGTGGTAATGAATATAATTATGTTTATAAAAATCTAAAAGACGTAAGAGAAGAGACTGGTATAAAACATTTGCTTTCATATCTTACAAATACTAAAAAAGGAGATTTATCGCATTTAACAGAAGCGAAAGAAGAAAATATTAAAGAACACTTATTAATAGATAATAATACGAAAAGAAATCTTGAACTTACAGAGACTGTTAGATTAAGAGAAAGAACTTATAGTCTATTATGGCTTTTAGATAAGAATAAGACAGCAATGGGGAGTAGACTTTTAAAACAAAATATAGAGAGTCCTTTAACTAGTAAGAAAGAAATAGAAAGAAGATATGACTTTATAGATAAGTTAAGAGTAGAGTTTATCTTAAGAGATGATTTGAAAAACAATTTAAATGAAGTCTATGACTTAGAAAGACTTGCTAGTAGAATTACTTATGGTAATTTAAATGCAAGAGATTTATTACAACTTAAGAATAGTTTAAAAGTATTACCTGAAATTAAGAGAATATTAAAAGAATTAAACTATTATAAAGAAATAGAGGACTTTCCTGAAGTGTTTAGTTTACTTGATAAAAGTATAGTAGAAGATCCACCTATTACTTTAAGAGAAGGACATCTTATTAAAGATGGATATAATGAAGAGTTAGATGAATTAAGGAAAGTATCAAGTGGTTCTAAAGACTTTATTTTGGAACTTGAACAAAAAGAAAAAGAGAGGACTGGTATTAAGAACTTAAAAGTAGGTTTTAATAAAGTCTTTGGTTATTATATAGAAGTTAGTAAAGGACAAGTTAAAGAGTTAAAAGATGAATATGGTTATGAAAGAAAACAAACTTTATCTAATTGTGAGAGATTTATTACCCCTTTACTTAAAGAAAAAGAAAATATTATATTAGGGGCAGAAGAGAAGATTATCAACCTAGAATATGATTTATTTATGAAGATAAGAGAGACTATTAAAAGATATATTCATCCACTACAGAAAACAGCATCTATAATTGCAGAAGTTGATATGTTACAAGCATTTTCTACTGTTTCTGATATGTATAACTTTGTAAGACCTACTATTACAGATAACCATTCAGTTAAAATAATTGCATCACGGCATCCTGTTATAGAAGAAGTTATGGCGAAAGTTGATAAGAAGTATGTTTCAAACGATATAATTATGGATGAAGATACAAGTATACTTTTAATAACAGGACCTAATATGGCTGGTAAATCTACTTATATGAGACAGTTTGCAATAACAGTTATAATGGCTCAAATTGGTTGTTTTGTACCTGCTAAGAGTTGTTCCGTGCCTTTATTTGATAAGATATTTACAAGAATAGGGGCAAGTGATGATTTGGTTAGTGGTGAGTCTACATTTATGGTAGAGATGAAAGAAGCTAATCTTGCCTTAGAGAATGCAACAAGAAATAGTTTAATTTTATTTGATGAATTAGGACGTGGAACTGCTACTTATGATGGAATGAGTTTGGCACAAGCAATACTTGAATATATCCATGATAAGATAGGAGCGAAGACAATGTTTTCTACTCATTATCATGAACTTACTAGTCTTTCTAATAGTCTAAAACATTTACAGAATGTTCATGTTTCTGCTGTAGAAGAAGATGGAAAATTAACTTTCTTACATAAGATAAAGCTAGGTGCTGTAGATAAGAGTTATGGACTTAATGTTGCTTCTCTTGCCCACTTACCATCATCATTAATTAAACGAGCTGAAGAGATACTTAATGTCTATGAAAGTGAAGGAGTTAAAGAAAGAGAGTTTACTCAGACTAGTCTATTTAGTCTTGATGAAGAAGAAGTGAAAGTTGAAGAGAAAGTTAATGAGATAGAAGAGATGGTTAAAGAGTGTGATCCTTTAAATATGACACCAATTAATGCTTTAAACTTTCTATATGAATTAAAAGAAAAGATAAAGAAAGAAGATGTTTAAAATGAAATATGATTTAGTACAATTAATTAAAGATAGATGTAAACTATTAGAAGATAATCCTAAAGCAAGTGATATATTACACTCTTTTCTTAAATATAATTATTCTTCTGAAATTAAAGAGATAGATGAATATGGGATGGATTTAAGTGATAACATATTTATTAGAGTAGTAAATAATAATATATTTATAGATAAAACAAGAGAAGATACTTTGGAAGGTGAAGATATTAAATTAACTCTCTCATTAGATAATAGTTTTAGTTTATCTTATTATAATTATTTTAAAACAGATTATAATCATGTAATTCAAAGTTTTAGGATGTCGTTTACAAATGGAGAAATTACACTTACAAATATTGGTGAGTGGAAATATAGTAAAGATTCTCCTAAAATTAGTGACTATATTGATATTACACTATTAAATATACATGATTTTAATTATGACTTTTATAGAGGTATTAAGGATGGTGTTATTAATGAGATATATACTGATGAAAGAATATTACCAGATGCTTATAAAGAACTATATATAGACACATATCTTAATGAGGTACAACTTGATATAAATGGTGCTACTAGTGAAGAAGAATTTGATGGTAATTTGTTTACTTTAATAAATAAATTTAGTAGTATTAAAACTAATGGTTATGTTGATACAAGAAGACAAAAAATGACTGATATCTTACTTAAAATTAATCAGGTTTTAGACAAGGATTATTCTCCTAAAGAAAGACAATATATCTTACTTAATAATAGAAAATAAAAGGGATGATAACTAATGAATTATGTATTAGTATATAAAGATACTAAGAAGAATATAAACTACTATTATAATTTTAATGATAAGTTAGTTTATACTAGTGATAATAAAAATAATAATTGTAATATAGTTGGAGTAATTGGTATTATCATAGGTTTTATCTTCTATCTTGCTTTCGCTTGCCTTAGTTACTATTTACCATATTCATATCTATTTATAGTATTAGTAGGTGTTATCTTCGGTGTAGTTATAACACTTATTGCAAACTCTACTATTAAAAATATATTTAAACAGAAAGGTAAGAAAGTATCTTTAGATAAACTAAGAGAAATGTATAAGAAGACTAAGTCATTTAGAATTAAATACTTTATTTTACTAATTGCATTTCTTATTTTAACAATATTAAATTTAGTATTGTATCAAAATATTACTGCTATTAATTTTCTTTTGTTTACAAGTACTATAATAACTTCGTTTTTATTTCTTTTATATAGACCAATTAATAGTTTTAGATTATTAAAGCTACTTGCTAGAAAGTGATATTTGTGATAAGATGTATATGTAAAGAAAATTTACATAATATAAAAAAGAGGAATACCTAGTTTTGCACCTGGGTGTTACCTCAAATTGCATTGAGTGAACACCCTAATTACAAAAGTTGTAATAGGGCGTTTTTCTTAGTTGTATATGATTAAAAGTATAATAATAATTAGTAAAATAACTATTAGCATATCTTTCTTCTTCATAAGCAAGACCACTTTCTACCCCCTGAAATCAGATTGTAGAAAAAGGTAAACACCCATTACTAAGTATTCCTGAGTAAAGAATAACACATGTATTGTATCGTGTCAATCGAACAAGATACATTTTTTAATAGAACAAACATTTTATAATGTTTGCTCTTTTCATATGTAACTTTTTTTGATAAAATAAATTAAGAAAGCGAGTGATACTTTTGAAAACAAGAAATGAAGTAAGAGAAATAGCTCTTCATATAATCTATAAAATAAATATTTTTGATGCTGCTAATGTTTATTATGATGTAAATGACTTAATTAAAGAAGAGTATGAAGTAGAAAATGATTTTGTTAATTCTTTAGTTAATGGGGTTATAGAAAAAAAAAGTGAGTTAACTAATTTAGTAAATAAATATATGTCTGATTGGGCTCTTAATAGATTAAATAAAGTAGATCAAGCCTTATTCCTTTTAGCTAGTTATGAGTTAAAGTACCTTGATACTCCTAGTATTGTTAGTATTAATGAATGGGTAGAGATATCTAAAAAATATAGTGATGAGAAAATTACTAAGATGTTAAATGGTGTTTTAGATAATATTTATCATAGCGAGGATAATAATGAATAATGAGTATTTAACAGTTAGTCAGTTAACTAGATATATTAAATATAAATTAGATAATGATACTAATTTAAGAGAAGTTTATCTTAAAGGAGAAATATCTAATTTTAAAGCACATACTAGAGGACACTTTTATTTTACTATTAAAGATGAAGGTAGTAGAATTAATGCTGTTATGTTTGCAAGTAGTGCTAGTAAAGTTAAGTTTACTCCAGAAGATGGAATGAAGATACTTGTAACTGGGAGAATATCTGTTTATGAAGCGACAGGTGGTTATCAGATCTATGTTAATGAAATGATGGAAGATGGAGTAGGTAATCTTTATGTTGCTTTTGAACAATTAAAGAAAAAACTTGCTAGTGAAGGATTATTTGATGATAGATATAAAAAACCTATTCCTAAGATACCAGAACGTGTTGGAGTTATTACAGCATCTACTGGGGCCGCTATTCGTGATATAATATCTACTATTAATAGAAGATTTCCTTTAACAGAAGTTATACTTTTACCTAGTTTAGTACAAGGAGAAGGTGCTAAAGAAGATATTGTAAGACAAATAAAAAGGGCAGAGGGCTACAATTTAGATGTATTAATAGTAGGTAGAGGTGGAGGTTCTATTGAAGACTTATGGGCCTTTAATGAAGAGATAGTGGCTCGTACTATCTTTGATTGTCCAATACCAGTAATAAGTGCTGTAGGTCATGAAATAGACTTTACTATAGCAGATTTTGTAGCAGATCTTAGAGCACCTACACCAACAGGGGCAGCAGAAATAGCTGTTCCAAATAAAACTGATGTTATAAATTATCTTAATCAGTTAAATTTAAGAAGTAGAAAAGCAGTAGGAACAATACTAGAATTAAAGAGGAAGAAACTCGATAGTATTAAAGGACATTACATATTAAATAATCCTTTAGATTTATACTCTGCTAAAATTCAAAAACTTGATTATTTAACAGAAAGCTTAGTTAAGAATTATAAAGTTATTATTGATAAAGAAAAGATTAAACTAAATAATATTAAAACAAGACCATTATTTAGTAATCCTTTGGTAATATTAGATAAGACCAAGCAAAAATATACATTATTATTAAGTAAATTAGATGCCTTATCTCCTTTGAAAACATTAGAGAGAGGTTATGGTATTATTAAAATTAATGACAAAGCAGTTACTAGTATAAAAGACTTAAAGAAAGATGATTTAATAAATATAGAATTAAAAGATGGTAGTAAGGAAGCCATTATAAAATAGGAGGAATTAATTATGGAGAAAAAAGAAAAAAAATTTGAAGAGAAAATAACTGAATTAGAAACACTTGTTAAATCTTTAGAAAATGGTGATGTAGAACTAGATAAAGCGATAGATTATTTTACAAAAGCAACTAAACTTGCTAGTGAATGTGATAAAGATTTAAAAAAAGCTGAAAAAGCTTTAACCTCTATTGTTAATGAAGATGGTAGTTTATCTGAATTTAAAGGAGAAGTAGAAGCTTAATTATGCGAGAAATTAAAATACATGGTATATATAGGCACTTTAAAGGAGACTATTACTTAGTTGAAGAAATTGCTAAAGACTGTGATACTTTAGAAAATGTTGTTATTTATAGAAAACTATATGAAGATGGTTCATGTTGGGTTAGACCTTTAAAAGATTTTATTGGGAAAGTTGATCATAATAAATATCCTAATGCAGAACAAGAATATAAGTTTGAACTTATAGAACCATATAGTAAGAGAGAGAAATTTAAAGGAAAATAGATATGGAACAAATAACTTATAAAGAGTTTAGAAACTTTTTAGATAGTGATGTAGATGAAGCAGAATACTTTGGTTATAGTAAAGAAGATCTAATTAGTTTGAAAGAACGTTTAGAAGGATTAAGAGAACGTTTTGATATATGTGAATCTAGAATAGAAAAGGATAGAGAAAAAATTAAAAGAGCTTATAGTGATATAAGTGATATTTCTTATAGTGATTATCGCAAGACTTTAACTTTTGATATTGGGAAATCTTCATATTATTTAAAGAAAGATGAAAAGAAAAATATATAAAGTTTATTGGTATGCTAGTTCTGAGCCTTCAATATTTACTGACATTAAATTAATTAAACATATTAATATAGGAAGAAAATTTTCTAAAGAGATAGATAATATCGTAGAAAATAGTGTTAAGTACTTTAATAAAGAAAATACAATTGAATCAGTAAGCTCAATATTCACTTTAGAAGATAGGTATTTTTCATCTAAGTTAAATTGTAATAATTGTCCATTTTTCTTTATTGATAAAAAGACACTTATACTAAGTAAAAATACAATTATATCTTTTGATGATGAACTAGATAATGAAAAAACGTTAAATGTTGAAGATAAACAAAAACTATTAACTAAGATAATGGTACCAAGAGGAATTTTAAATTGAGTAGAGTAATTATTTATAAAAGTAAAGCAGGGCATACTGAAAGATATGCTAGGATGCTTAGTAAAGAGTTAAATATTCCTTATTATTCATCTAAAGATGCTAAAGTAAGTGAAAATGATGAAATAATCTTTCTTAGTCATATCTATGCTTCTAAAATAATGGGATTATCTAAAACATTAAATAAATATAACGTAAAAGTAGTAATTGGAGTAGGGGCAATGCCTTATAGTAGAGATTATCTTAATACTTTAAAAGATGCTAATAATATAAAACTACCTTTCTTTTATCTAAGAGGAGGAATTGATTATAGTAAGTTAAACTTTTTCTTTAGGAAGTTTCTTCCTATCATAGGTAAGGATATTGCAAAAGATGATAAAGAACTTTTAAGATTATTTAAAAATGGTGGAAACTTTGTTACTAAAGATAACTTAAAAGAGATTGTTAATTATTTAAAATAGCTATTAAGTTAGTTATTTTTTATTTAAAAGAGTGTTAGTATTAACTAACACTCTTATCTCCTTCCTCCAACATAGTTGTTATAAAAATACCATACCCTTTTTTAGCATCACTTACAATAACATGAGTAACAGCACCTATAATCTTATTATTCTGAATAATAGGGGAACCACTCATACCTTGGATGACACCTCCAGTTTCATTTAATAGTTCTTCATCTGTTATTTCAAAAAGAATATTTTTAATATCACTATCTTTATTAACATTTAAAATATTTATAGTATATTCTTTAACTTCATTACCGTTTATAACAGTCCTAATTATGGCTTCACCTTTCTTAATGTCATCCTTTGTGCCTACTTCTAAAGTTTCACTATTTAATAATTTATCTGTGTATTCACCAAAAATACCTGACTCTTCATTAGATTTAATATTACCATAAGTTACTGACTCATCATACGCAGCATTTTTTTCACCTGGTGATCCATTTTCACTTCTAGTATTATCAGTTACTGTAGCTTTAAAAATTTTACCATCTTTTACCTCAAACTTCTCACCAGTAGTTCTTTCAGTTATTTCATGTCCTAATGCACCGAATATAGTTGTTTTAGGATCTATATAAGTTAATGTTCCAATTCCTGTTATTTCATCCTTAACATAAAGCCCAGTTTTACAAACATTCTCACTATCACAAATCATTTCTAAATTTAATATCGAAGACTTATTATTACGAGTAATGGTTACATCTAACTTATTACTATCTTTTGCTTCTTCATTAACTACATTTACCATTTCATTAATATTACTAACTTTGGTATTGTTTATCTCTGTAATAGTATCACCAACTAGAAATCCAGCATCTTTTCCAATATACCTACTATTTACTTCATAAAAGCCAACTACTAAAACACCTTTAGAATTAACTTCTATACCAATGGTTTCTCCACCCGGGATAATATACTTGGAATAAGCATAAATGTTTATGGGTATAATAAAGAGTATAAGAAGAGGAAAAATTATTTGTAGCTTTAATTTTTTTAAAAAACTCATCTAGATCAACTCCTTAGCTACATTACTATTATGGTAAGATTTTTCTAAAAAAGACGTGTTAAATCTTGCCAAAATTAATCAAATATGATATAATATAAAAATTACAAAGGGGGAATATTATGAAAGTATGGAAAACTGCTAAATTTTTAAAAAAAGATAAAAATATAGAGTTAATTACAAGAAGTTATATTAATTATATATATAAATATGGTCCAGTTAACGATATTATTAGAAAATATAATATTGACCCAAGCGATGTTTACAAACTAAACCAATATACTGCTAATAGGATTGCAGGTTTAATTTTATTATATCTTGCTAAAGATAAGAAAAGACTTAATGATATAGCATTAAAATATGATACTAGTGATCTATTAGTAAGTGATATAACACCAGAAATAGAAGGATATATAGAAAGGTAAGGGGAGTTATGGAAGCGAAAAAAGTTAAAGGAAATTATAATAAAAAGAAAAATGTTAAGAAGGTAAATTGTCTTACTAATAATAAAAGAGTTAATACAACAAAGTTATTTAAATAAAAATGTTTGGGGGTAAATTAAATGATTAAAAGTAGTAATAAGATAGTACTAAAAAATGAAGAAGGAGAAATTTTAGAAATACCAGCTGAAAGTTTTGATATAGAAAAATATATAAATAGTACAATAAAAGGTTATAAATATATACTTGAAATAGATGGAAATGAAATAAATTTTAGTGATAGTAAAAAGAGAACTGAATTTTTAAAAACAATTAATAATTGTTTTGTGGAGGATGTGACTGGTTCATTTAATACTTATAGTATTCCTACAATTACATTGGAATTAGAAACAGAAACACTTGCTAATTTTCATGAAGGATTAGTTGCGATAAAAAAGAATAATAAGTTTGGTTTTGTTAATAGAAATGGTAATTTAATTATTCCATTTATTTATGATATCGCTTATGATTTTCATGAAGGACTAGCAAGAGTAGAAAAAAATGGTAAATGGGGATTTATTGATAAAACAGGAAAAGTAATTGTACCATTTGAATATAATGAAGCTTATGATTTTCAAGGTGGTTTAGCAAAAGTTTCAAAGAATGATAAAGGGGGATATGTTAATTCTTTAGGAGAAATTGTTGTACCTTGTAAATATGATAATGTTAGTGATTTTCATGAAGGAATTGGACAAGTTGAAAGGAATAATAAATGCGGATTTGTTAATAAATATGGCACAGAAATTGTTCCGTGTGAATATGATATGTGTCGTAACTTTAATGAAGGTCTATCTACTGTTAAAAAGAATGGTAGATGGGGAGCTATTGATGAAACAGGAAAAGAAGTCATTCAATGTCAATATGATGATCTTTTAATCTTCCATGATGGATTAGCAAAAGCAGAAGAAAATGGTAAATGGGGAGTAATTAATAAAAAAGGAGAAATAGTTATTCCTATAATTTATGATTACATTAGTGATTTTAATGAAGAATTAGCCCGAGTTAAATTAGATGATAAGTGGGGAGTAATTAATGAAAATGGGGAAGTAGTCATCCCTATTGGTTTAGGTCCTATCGATTTATTCCACGAAGGATTAGCTCGAGTTTATGATAAAACGAAAGAAAGCACAGGTTTTATTGATACTGATGGCAATTTGCTTATTCCATATATCTATGATAGAACAAGTGGTTTTAAAGAAGGATTAGCAAGAGTAGAAAAAAATGGTAAATGGGGATTTATAAATAAAAGTGGAGAAGTAGTCATTCCATTTGAATATGATAATGCTTATGATTTTCAAGATAGTTTAGCAATTGTTGCAAAGAATGGTAAATTGGGACTAGTAAATAAATTTGGAGAAGTAATCGCTCCATGTAAATATAATGCCTTATGTAATTTTAATGGAGACCTAGCTCAAGTTAAATTAAATGATAAATGGGGCTTTATTAATAAAAGTGGAGAAGTAGTCATTCCATTTGAATATGATAATGCTTATGATTTTCAAGAAGGTTTTTCTCAAGTTTTAAAAGATAAAAAAATATATTATATCGATAAGAATAATCAAAAATTAGATTTAAAAATAATTATAAATGAAGCAAGTGACATCTTTAATATTCCAAATAATAGCACTATAATAGATACTAAAACAGGTTATGCTTTAGACTTTCAGGATGATAATAGAGTTTTATTTAATTCTGATGAAGAAAGAGAAGAGTTTATTAAATTACTTGATGAAACTTTCAATATAGATTCTAGTTATAATTATAAAAAGTTAACAAAGAAACAAAAAAGGAATGTTTAAATTGAAGGGTGGCTATTATGTATACTAAGAAATTAATATATGACTATATTATTGGTAATGATATAGATAATCTAGAAGAATTAGAAAGTGATAATAACTTTCTTTTTGATGTTTTAAAACTATCTCGTGATATAACATATTATAGTTATTTAGATGTATCTTATAGAAGAAGTTATGATGTTATTAAGTATATGTTACTTAACTTTAAAGATAATTTAGATGTTTATCAGGAAGATGCTGATTACTTATTAGATAGTTTAGATGTAGAGAGTTTAGAATATAAAGAGATTATTGTTTTAATGGCTGCTATAGATAAAAATAAATTTAATGATTATAAAATATCAAGAGCAGGGTTTTATGTTGCAGATAAAGTAGAAGTAGGTGCTATTCAAAATAGTGATAAAGAACTTGAAGAATTAATAGGTCTTGGTTTTGAAGTAGTGTTATCTAAGTATGAAGATAAACCTTTAATACTTGATTACTATGCTTTATGCTTTTTATATGAGATTTTTTATCAAGATAAGAATTTTGAAGAAATAGTTCATAAAAATATTAAAGATAAAGAGAAATTAATTAAAATAGGTAATACTAAGTATTTGTTAGACTATGTTGGTAATTTAGATTATTATTTAAAAGAATATTTAGAGGCTCATTTATATCTTTTAGATAATTTATCTAAAGACTTAGATTTAGTTAAAAATAATTGGGATAATTATATTAATAGAGTTAATCAGCAACGAGTAGCGATAGTTTATCAAGTAGTTGATAAATTTGCAGAAGAATATAGAGGAAAATTTTATTTTGATATATATGCTGTTTTAGATAAAATAATTCGTAAGTATCATTTAGAAAATGTATTTGAACTTGAAGAAGAATTAGAAGAATTTGATTTAAAAGATAGTGAATACTTAAAAGAGAAGTTTACTTCTGATATAGATAAACTAATTAATGAACTATTTAAAGAAGATGTAGTTTATAATGATAATAGTGATTATGATATTAAAGAAGGAGAAGTTATAACATTTAAAAAGAAATAGATTAAACAAAACCTATTTCTTTTTTATATTACATAGAAAAATATTACACTAATTACAGAAGCTAGTATTGCTACTAACATTATAGCAGAGACTATTTTAACTATCTTTTGATTCATCTGTTTCACCTCATTTTTAATTATATATAAAAAGTCTATTTTTGTAAAATAAAAGTAGGTAAATAATATTCATTTTTGAATAATATTTATTAGG